>JAYFQW010000006.1 GCA_034926675.1 Clostridia bacterium
ATCAAACTCTCCAAAAAACCATCTCGCGATGACTCTTTCGAGTTTGTCGCGCTCTTATCTTCTCTAGTCGCCCGCAATTTCAAACTCTTGCTATCGACTTCAGGCTCCACGCTGTTTGGTTTTCAAGGAACATCCGCCGCTCATCGCAGGCGGCAATCGTTACTATACCATGCTGGTCTGCGGCGCGCAAGGGGGCCGGTGCGAAAAAGTGCTGAATGATCGAGGAAGCCAAGGCAATCCCTTCCGTCGCCGTCCCCAGGCCCCTTGCGCGAGCGTGCTCACGCATGCCATGAACCTATCACTCTGAGGGCCTACTTGCTGGGTGTTCCTGACCCTCCCGCGCTGCTCCCGTCCACCACCCCCGGATTGAGAACTCCCGGGATGATCTCGCCTACATTACCCGCATGAACGTAGAAGTTAGGAACGTCTCCTAGGATGATGGCCTCGGCAATCGGCATGCTCGATGCCACAATCACACTCGAGCTCACCAGCGGCACTAGTATCTTCACGTATGCTTCGATCTCAAGGAATATCCTGTGTCGGAGCTGGTTGATCCCTGCCGTGTCAAACTGGTCAGTCACTGTGGTGCTGACTACTCCTATGGGTATCATCCTAACCGTAAGCCAGGGGCCCATGTGAGCAAGAAGAGTGCTCCCGAGCACCTGCCCGAACGGAACCGAGATCTTCACGCTCTCGATGCCCCGCAGAGCGTCCTGTACCCTTGTTGTGGTGGTCGCGGCAATTCTGTTGATCTCCCCAGTATTCGGCTGAACCGCCACGATGTTGCCCTGGCCATCAGTTTTCCAGTCCATGAGGTCCTCGTACTTTATCTCCATCGCCCCGGCTTCTGAGAGAGCATCGTTCAGTGCCGATGTGGCGATTACCCTCGCCCGCGCCTCTGCGAGTTCCAATAGAGTCGGTTTCAGCCGGATTTCAACGAATACGAAGCCCGCGAAGCCAATCGCAATCAGTGCAGCGAACGCGAGGACCAGCATCCTCCTCACTCCAGCGCTGCCGCCACGCCGGAATCGAGTGCCTGAGAACGACCGGTCTAGGTCCTCCGTATCTTCGCGAAGACCGCCGCTTCCACTACCTCTGCCTCCGCTTCGTGCTCCATCTCTATGCCTTCCAAACGATCCTCTCCAGTGCATTCCTGATCGCCGCGCCTGTCTCCGCCAATGTCCCCCGCTGCGAAAGCGAGGCCTAAACCGGGGTGTCCTCGTTAGGCAAGACGTCAGCCTGATGAGCCAGGCTGGAGCCGGGAAACCCATCGGAAGTCTCATACACAAAAAAGACCACCCCTCCTGAGCCTATGCCGGAGGGGTGGTTTATCTGCATGTCTATATCCGTGTCTACATGCATGTCTGCGCGGGATCAGACACGCGCGGGGTTTAGGCAGCGCGCCCGCTGCTTCCGAACAGCTTCATCTTCGATGCCGCCACCGATTTGACCATGGCCATCGCTGGCTTCATGATGTCTCGGGGATCGGTCACCTCTGGCCTGACCGACAGGATCTCCCTGATGCTGGCAACGAACGCAAGCCTCATATCAGTGTCGATGTTGACCTTGTTTATGCCGCGCGAAATCGCCTCGACTATGCTGCTGTCGGGAATACCCTTGGAACCGGCCCAACGGGCTCCGAACCTCTCAGCAAGCTCCGTCACATCTGTCGGAACCCCTGAGGCGCCGTGCAGAACCAGAGGCATGCCCCCGACTTTCTCTTTGATCCTGGAGACCAGCTCAATGGCAAGAATAGGCTCGCCTTTGAACTTCCGTGGACCATGGGACGTGCCGATCGCCACTGCGAGAGAATCGACGCCAGTCCTGCTCACGAACTCCCGAGCCTCATCAGGATCGGTAAGGAGAGCATCACGCTCCGCCACCGCTACATTGTCCTCAATCCCCGCGAGTTTCCCGAGTTCCGCCTCTACGCTCACTCCGACCGCATGCGCGATCTCAACGGTCTTCTTTGTGATAGCCACATTCTCCTCGAAGGGTAGGTGGGAACCGTCGATCATCACAGAGGTGAACCCGTGCCGGATGCACCTGATGATAGTATCGAAATCGCGACCGTGATCCAGGTGAAGCACAACTGGCACATCCGCGCTCTCTGCGAGAGACCTGACCAGCCCGGATAACTCCCGAATTCCTGCGTAGGCAATGGCGCCCTCCGAGGCCTGAATTATCACCGGCGACCTCTGCTCCACGGCCGCCGCCACGACTGAACGGGCGAACTCAAGGTTGTTTACGTTGAAAGCGCCCACTGCGTACTTTCCCTCGTTCGCGCAGCGGAGAACCTCCACACCCGACACTAGACCCATGTTTCGCCACCCCCGTTGGTTATTTCGCGATGACCTTGGCGAATCGCCTTTTCCCCACCTTGATTATCATCCCATCCCTGGGCTCGATCTCAGAGGCAGGATCATCCACGCGAGTGTCATCGATCCGCACCCCACCCTGATCGATCAGGCGCCTGGCCTCCCCATTGCTAGCAGCAAGCCCGACTGCCACAATCAGCTTGGCAACGGGAATCTTCCCATTGGCGTACTGATCTTTTCCTAGGCTGACGGAAGGAATGTCCTCTGGGAGTTCATGCTTGCAGAACACCCTGTCGAACTCCTGCTCCGCCCCTCGGCTGGCCTCGACTCCGTGGAACTGCATCACTAACCTCGAGGCTAGCCGCCGCTTGGCCGCCATGGGATGAAGCGATCCCGACTTCAGGCCCTGCTCTATCTCTATCTTCTCCTCTAGCGGCATCGTGGTCGCAGAGTCGACGTACGGCACGATCAGCTGATCGGGAACGGACATGGTCTTGCCGAAGATCTCAGCGGGGGACTCGTTGATCCCGATGTAGTTTCCCAGGCTCTTGCTCATCTTCTGGACACCGTCAAGGCCAGGCAGGATCGGCGTCAGGACAACGCACTGCCCTTCCTGTCCATATTCACGCTGAAGCGTCCGGCCCATAAGGTTGTTGAACTTCTGGTCGGTTCCGCCGAGCTCCACATCAGCCTCGAGCGCAATGGAATCGTATGCCTGCATGAGCGGATAGAAGAACTCATGAATCCCTATTGGCCTGCCCTCTCGATACCTGTTTTCGAAATCGTCGCGTTCGAGCATTCGGGCCACAGTCACTTTGGCAGCAAGCTCAATCACATCGGCGAACGTAAGCTTCGCAAGCCATTCGGAGTTGAACACGACCCTGGTCCGCTCGCAGTCGAGGATCTTGAAGATCTGAGTCTCATACGTCTTGGCATTCGCCTTCACTTCATCCTCAGATAGCTGCCTGCGGGTCTCCGACTTTCCAGTCGGATCTCCGATTCTGCCTGTGAAATCACCGATTACTATGATGGCCTCATGCCCCATGTCCTGGAACTGACGCATTTTCTGGAGCACAACAGTGTGGCCTATGTGGATGTCGGGCGCTGATGGATCCAGGCCCAGTTTCACTCGGAGAGGCCTGCCACTCTTCTGCGACTTCCTGAACTTCTCCGCTAGGTCCTCTTCAGAGATGACCTCTGCAGCGCCTCTCTTGATTATGTTCAGCTGCTCTACGGGATCCATAAACTGACACGCCCCCTGCACCCCAACTGTATCCTTAGTCTAGCACAGCGCTGCGCTGAGGGTCAACGAAAGCGCCCTGGCTATGTTATAATGGGTCGTAATTCTAAGCTGAGGAGGCCCCGAGTCAATCATGCATTCCAACACGCGGGGTTCATTTCAGATAATCGGGATAATGCTTGTGATCTTGCTTCTTGTCACGGTCGGTGCGGCCGCCGCCGTGATGTCGAGTTATCTCAAGAACGCCCCGAGCCTTGACGATGTGCGGGACGTGAAACAGCGTGCTAGCCTTCCTACCGTCGTTTACGACGCGAACGGGAAGGTGCTCACTAAGCTGATGATCGAAAACCGGATCTGGGTGCCGCTCTCCAGCATATCCCCTGATCTGATCGACGCAGTGATCGCAGTTGAGGACCATACGTTCTATGAGCACCACGGAATCAGCGTCAGGCGAATCCTGGGCGCATTGTGGTACGACATCAGGCACATGTCCACTGACCAAGGCGCAAGCACTATCACCGCGCAGCTGGCCAGGAATGTGTTCCTTTCCATGGAGAAGACACTCAATAGGAAGATATACGAGGCCATGTACGCGTTCCAACTCGAGCGGAAGTACACCAAGGACGAGATCCTTGAATACTACCTGAACTGGGTGTACTTCGGCCACGGCACATATGGAGTTGAGGCAGCCTCACAGCTCTTCTTCGGGAAGCATGCAAGCGAACTGAGTACGAACGAGGCAGCGCTTCTCGCTGGAGTCCCGAAGGGCGCCGAGATCTACTCTCCATTGAAGAACCCCGAGAAGGCCAATGGGCGCCGCAAGGTAGTGCTCCGCCGCATGGTGGAGGTATTCCAGGACGATCCGAGGCCAGCCAAGCGGGAAGCGGCCCAGCGGGCAGCCCTTGCGCTGGCAGCCGATAAGGATCCTGTATTGGCTGACCAGAAGAAGCCGAACACCGTGGGCAGGTACGCGGTATTCATGATCCGTGACTATCTGATCTCCCAGTACGGCTCCGAACGAGTGTACCGAGGCGGAATGAGCGTAAAGACCACCATAGACCTGAACGCTCAGCGCGCAGCGGAACAGGCGTTCGCGTCTCTCCTGCCTAAGGGCAGGGTCGAGTCGCGCAAGGACGGCCGCGGCGACATCACGTACCCGCAAGGCGCACTCATAGCGATCAACGCCCAGACCGGGCAGATACGGGCCATCGTTGGTGGACGTGGCGAAGATGAGTACAACAGGGCGATTAGGGCAGAGCGTTCCCCTGGCTCCACAATCAAGCCCTTCGTATACTCCGCCGCGATTGACGCCGGGTACACCCCTGCAAGCATAGTGACAGATCAGCCCCTCTCCTTTCCGATGGGCGATGGAGGGGTGTGGGCCCCCAAGAACTTCAGCGGGAAGTTCCAGGGGCAGATGACGCTCAGGCATGCTCTGGAGCAGTCGGTGAACATGATTGCGATCCAACTGCTCCGCGACTTAGGCCCCAAGCGTGTGATCGATCTAGCCAAGAAAATGGGCATAACGTCCCTCGTTGAGTCGGGCCAAAGGAACGACGTCGGGTTGGCCCTGGCCCTTGGAGGCCTCACCCGAGGAATCAAGCCTATAGAGATGGTCGAAGCCTACAGCGCCCTCGCGAACGGCGGAGCCAAGGTGAAGCCGTACTTTATCATCGAGGTCCGCGGCGCAGACGGCGGATTGCTAGAATCGTCAGTTCCCAAAAGAGAGATAGTGCTCGACGAGCGCACCGCCTACATCATGGTGGACATGATGAAAGGCGTCATCTCCAGCCCTAAGGGGACCGGGAAGCGCGCCAGCATTGGCCGACCCGCAGCAGGGAAAACCGGCACGAGCGACAGCAACACCGATGCCTGGTTCGTGGGTTTCACCCCGGACATGGTGACAGCGGTCTGGATCGGCGAGGATACCACGAGGGAAATGAGATACCCCGGCATAGGGGTAGTGGGTAGCTCCAAGGCAGCGGAGATATGGGCGGCATTCATGAAGAAGGCCCTCAATGGAGTTCCGGCCCGCGATTTCCCGATGCCACAGGGCATATCCACCGGGGTTAGGATATGTGAAAGCTCTGGCAAGCTCGCGTCTAGCAACTGCCCTGCCGACCGCGTGGTCGAGGAGAAGTTCGTGTCAGGCACTGAGCCTGTAGAGGAATGTCCAATTCACGGTCGTGGCGGGTATTCGGGTACGCCAGATGGCAATACATGGGGTGATAGGAGTGTACCAGGCCTCAATCCTTCTCAGCCCCAACCCACTTCGCCGACTGATGCTCTCGAGTCTGATAAGCAGCCCGTTGCCGAGCTGGCTCCGAACCCTCCCGCCGAAAGCGAAACGTGGACTCTTGGTCAGCCACTATCTGAGCTGAACCAGCAGACCACAGTTCCGCCCACAGAGCCCTAGGCCAGCGGGATCAGTCACCTGCTAAGTGATTCAGCCAAATCCCGTCCCGATCCCATCTTCGGCGCCCTTGATGGGATCGGGACGGACGTTCTTTCACCCGAAATACTTGGAGCCAGACAAAGCGAGATAGGGATTCAGCAAGCTGCAGCCGGGAGCTGTATACGGGGCTTCCTGGCTGCGCGGCTGTGAGCGGCGGGAGAATGGACGACGTGCGTGTGCTTCGCCCATCTCCATCCATGCTACGACCGCTGGAATGATACGACAGTGACGCCATCGCCGCCTTCGCCCGCCTCGCCGCTCCTGATGCTCACTGCCCTGCGGTCCCCGGCCAGCTGCGAGCGGACAGCCTCACGAAGTGCTCCTGTGCCCTTCCCGTGTATCACCCTCGCTCTGGGAATGCCCGAAAGCACCGCATCGTCTAGATACTTGTCCACCGCGTCGAGAGCCTCGTCTACTCGCATCCCTCTCAGGTCAAGTTCTGAAGAGATGGTACGGGCGCGATCAATCTCCAGCATCGCGACGCCCCCCACTGGCTCGCGGGGCAATCCGGCGCCTCTCTCGCCCCTAGCTCGCGGGAGTGGCTTGGCCCTCCTGAGAGATGCGCGCGCAACGTTCACGCGCATCGGACCCATGGCGACGACGAACTCGTCCTGCCCAGATGCGTCCAGAACAACGCCACGCTGACCCAAGGAGATGATCTCCACCTCATCTCCTGGCTGGATCCGCGTGGACTCATCCCACGCGCCTTCAGCCTCGGCTGAGAGGGCCTCGTCTGACGAAGATGTCGCGATTCCGCCCTCATTCCCCGGGGATAGCTCTCGACCTATGTCACGCAGGGCATCGAGATCCCGTCTGCTTGCACGTATGGCCTCATCCAGGTCAGCCCGGCTGCTTCCTGAGCCCGCTGCAGCAATCGCGCTTGCCCGTTCTGTCTGCACGGCACGGATCTGCGCGATGATCTGCTCGGCCTCCCTCCGGGCATACTGAACCACCGAGTCTGCCTCGGCCCGCGCCTTCCTGGCAATCTCGGCCTTTTCCAGCTGGAGCTTTCTCATCTGCTCCTCGTATTTGTCCTTCAGCTGAAGGTATCTTGAGCGGAGCCCTTCCGCATCGGATCGTGCCGCGGCCGCCCGGTCGTGCTCCTCTTTGAGAGTGGTTATCATCTCCTCTACTCTCTGACCACTGGCGCCAACGTGCGATCTGGCGGATCCGATTATGTCACCTGGGAGCCCCAGCCTCTCAGCAATCGCAAAGGCATTGGATGAACCGGGAACCCCAATGGACAGCCGATACGTGGGCCTGAGTGTCTCAACGTTGAACTCGACGCTGGCGTTGCTCATTCCCTCAGTCGTGTGGGCAAACACTTTGAGCTCGCTGTAGTGGGTAGTCGCTACAGTCCGAGCTCCGGCGGCGTGAAGGCGTTCAAGTATCGACATGGCCAGAGCGGCGCCCTCCTGTGGATCGGTTCCCGCCCCAAGCTCGTCGAGGAGCACGAGCGAACTGCCTTCCACCCTGCCGAGTATGTCCACGATATGTGTGAGATGCGAGGAAAACGTGGACAGGCTCTGCTCTATGCTTTGCTCATCCCCGATGTCCGCAAATACCTGCTCGAACACAGCGGCTTCACTGCCCGGCTCTGCCGGGATATGCAACCCCGACTGAGCCATGAGGGTGAGCAGCCCGATGGTCTTCAGAGTAACCGTCTTTCCTCCAGTATTCGGCCCAGTGATGACGAGCGTGTTGAAGGTCTTCCCTAGGTACGGATCAATTGGGACTACATCCCCTCTCAGGAGAGGGTGACGCGCCCCGACGAAACTGATTACGCCCTCCTCGTTGATCTCGGGCCGGACTCCATCCATATTCTGAGATAGCTTGCCTCGGCCGACCATGAAATCGATGCGTCCGACAGCCTCCAGGGTCCTCGTAAACCGGTCTCCCATGGCCGCCACTCGGCTGGAGAGGTCAGCAAGAATCCGCTCTATCTCAGCCTCCTCTTCAGCAATTGCCTGCCTCAGGTCATTGTTCAGCTCCAGCACAGACATTGGCTCCATGAACACAGTCGCCCCTGATGCCGACTGGTCGTGGACAATTCCGGACACTTGCCCGCGCATCTCTGAGCGAATCGGGACAACGAAACGGCCATTCCTGATGCTGACGACCGGATCCTGAAGGAGTTTGCCCCACTCGGGGGATCGTACGATAGAGTCCAGAGTCTCCCGAACCTTGCTGTTCAGGTTGCGAATCTTCAGCCTTATGCTTCGGAGCGCAGAACTCGCAGAGTCAAGCACGTCTCCAGAATCAGATATGGCGGCGCCGATGGCGTGCTCGAGGTCTCCGAAGGTCTCGATTCCCGCGGCAGCATCCACAAGTATTGGGTAGTCAGGCCCCAGCTCTGCAAGGGACTTCTTCAGGCGCCTCGACGAGGAAATGGTGGACTCCACCTCCAGCAGTTGTCCACCTGTGAGCGTAGCGCCTCGGATTGCCCTTTCCACGTCTTCGCGGATATCGCGAATCCCGCCAAGAGGTATCTGCTTTCCTAGGTCCAAAACCGCCCTGGCCTCTGTGGTCTCCGACTGCATCTCATCAATCATGGCCCGCTCAGCCAAGGGCAAGAGCTCCCGTGCGCGTTGCTTGCCAAGCCCACAGGCCATGCACTCTTCGAGCATTACCTTAACCTTCTCGTATTCCAGAACGCGGAGTGAACGTTCGTCCATTCGACTCCCTCCGTACTCCAAGCTAGACGCATCTAAAGCGGCATTGCCCGACCGCGCCGCCGCTTCGTGTCACATAATCAAACCCCCGGCTCCAACGTAAGTCCCCCGCCGGGCTCCGCCTTCCGAGCCTCCACATACGCACTTGCGACAGCCCTTACCAGTGATGAGCTGCAACATCGCAGATCTAGCCACGCAGAGCCTATCCCCATATTCCGTAACCTGGGAATCTGCTCCACAATGCATAGATCCACGCTGTTTCGCAGGTGCATCCTGCATGATAGATCACACAGAATAGGGAATCGCGCCCCAGTCCGGTCCATCAGTGAGTATCGTGCTTTGGTGCATGGCGCGGAACATGGGTTGCTGCCCGTCCTTCCCCCGAGCACTGCGCCAAGCACGCACTGCTCCGACACCATGAGCTCCAGCGCTCCATGGGCCATCACTCCACACTTCCATGGGACAGTGGCCTCGGCGATCACCCCAACGTCGTCCAGTGTGAGCCCAGGCGGGAGAAGGAAGTACTCCACACCGCGCTCCGCAAGCTCTCCCATGGCCACTGAGTTCATCACCGGCATGGTCCAATCGGAAACGACAAAGCCCCCGTATAGCTCCGACGCGAAGCCAACCAGGCCAAGGTTCGCCACGAACGCTCCATCTGCCCCTGCGTCGTGCGCTCTGCGCATGTCTTCGCGGACCTGTGGAATCTCGCAATCGCTGACTATTCGCGGGGTAGCCCACAGCAATCTCGCGCCATCACGTTCTCGGTGAACCGCATCCACAGCTTCCGCGATATCCGCTGCGGTTAGCCTCTGCGCCGGCTCGAACACCTCTCCGCCGACGGAAACCCAATCCGCGCCTGCATCAACCGCAGCGTGCACACCACCTAGATCTGAGACACGCACCGCAACCGTCAGTTGTTCGTCAGCACCCCAGTCGGCATCACGGCGTTCACGACCGTCCCTCGCGATTCCGGTGACCAAGCGCGCCGCCGCCTCCGCCGACTCGCTCTCAGGGATCGGCGCCCGCCTGTGCCGGCAGATTCTCAAGTCAGCCAGGGACTTCACAGCTGTCCTCCTGACCTCATTGATCTCACGTATCGGGACTATCACGCGTCCATCCAGCTCGCACAGAAGCTCGTGGAGGACAAAGGGGGTATTGCCAAGGCGCGATAGCTGCTTGTGCACGTAGTCGTATGTCAATGGGGTGCGATCCGCAGCGATGCCCTCGATGCTGCCCTCAGTTGTGACGCAGTTTCCGTCGGAATCAGTGACACTCAGCAACAGCCTGTGCCCAACTGCCGCCTTCGCCCGTGCACTTATCGGGACCTTCCTATCTGATTCGCCGACTCCGCTTGCCCTGCCGAACGACTCCACCCGGTCAACACGAACCCCGCTGCCGCCGCACCTGCTCACGCTCATCATGTCGGCGCCCTGGTTTCGGTCGAGGTATCCAGTGGTAAGATCGCAGCCACATGCCGCTTCCAGTTCGTCCACTTCGGCTTCGATGACCCCGAAATCATCCGGCGCCTCCGCGAGCCGGTCAAGGGCCGCCCGGTACACTCGGGTTGCGGCCCATATCTCCTCAGGGTTTCCGGAAGCTCCTTCGAGCGTAATCCCTGCCACTCCGGAAACAGCAAGCTCTCTGAGCAGCGGCAATGCAGCAAGATGCTTGGCCTTCAGCAACTGAGTTCCAGGCTGTCGCAGATCAGAGCAGGCATCTGAACCGCACACCAGCGAGTAATCCTGCCGGCATGGAGCGGCACATCGCCCACGGACTGCTCCACCGTGGCCATTGGCGCCGCCAATGAGGCATTGCCCTGAGTAGCCCGCACAGAGACCACTGTATATGGGCGCCTCAAGCTCCATGGACGTACTTCGGCAGAGCACGGAGATCTGGGCTATTGAGAGTTCAGCGCCAAGAATCGCCCTGACAAATCCCATGCCCTCAAGAGACGCAAGAGCATCAGAGTTGTTGACCGTCATACCGGCGCTTGCATGCAGAGGCAGCTCTGGATATGCCGCCCTCACAATCGCAGCCATGCCCAGATCCCGCAGCACCAGGGCATCTGCGCCCCATGTGTGGAGCAGCCCTGCAAGGCGCCTCGCGTCATCGAGGTCGTTCTGGCTTATCAGAGTGTTCAGAGCGATGTATGCCCGAACGCCGCGGAGGTGGCAGTGGTTGATGACCTGTTCCACTTCCCCTTCCCTGTCACCGAAATCGGCTGCGCCGTGCACCCTGCCGGGTAGAGTGACGCCTATGAGAATGGAGTCTGCTCCGGCGGCCACAGCCGCTGCCATGGAGTCCCACGATTCCACCTGCGCCAGGAGTTCCGGAACTGGCTGAACCGCGCAATGCATTATCCCCATCCAACTCGCCTCCGGATGAGCGTCCATATGAAAAACGGGCCAGGGCAGACGCCCCGGACCCGTCATGAGTCTGAGAGGCTCCACTACATTATAGCAGAACACTCGCCGCCCGACGGACATCATCCTCCCTGGCATTCTGGCTGAGCCACTCCACGTACCCTCTATCAGCAGAGAGAATCTCCCCCAGAGTGCGTCCGGAGTATTTGCCGAATCTGATCATGGTGTCCTCAGGAGAGGAGTCGCCGTCGCCTGCGTCGACAGGGGAGTCGTCAATGGCGGCGTCATCCTCAGGTTCGGAACCGCCCAACTCCTCTACTGCTGCCATGTCAACTCCTACCGCGTCCCGCATCGCCCGGGCCTTGGCCCTTGTGGCGGCCATGCGAAGCAGGTGCGGCTGAATGGACCTTGACACATTCTCCGGAGATGCATCGCCAACCTCCGTGAACACGCCATCGCTTGTCTCGACCTCAGCCGCGACCACCGCATACATCGAGTTCTCTTTCGAAGGCAGTTGCACTATCCTCGTGGTGATTCGCCTGAGCCCTCGCTCCCGGGCAAGCTGCAGCACTCCCCCGTAAAGGATGAAATCGCGTCCTGAGAGACTCCTGACGAACTTCTCCCGAAATTCGTGCGTCAGTTCCATTCTCCCCACCCCGCCTTCATCTCTACTGGCCTCGTTCTAGCTCATCCAGGGATATCTCGTTCTTCAGGGTAACGTACAGCTCTCCGTCGCTGGAAATGCTTGCGAGGAAGACATCACTTAGGTCATGAACATCCTTCTGCTCCAGCCTGTCTTTGAGCTGCTTCACGGTGAGATCCACCATCTTCAGGTAGTGATACTGAATCCTGCCATCGGCGACCAGGGGATATGCCGGCCCCTCGTAGTCAGTCGCCATGGATAGATCCTCCGGAGTCACTGGCCTCTTCTGCGACTTCAGCAGAACGGACAGCCTCCCGGATGGCTCAAGGAAAGCGGACTCCACGTCAGCCACATCGAACACGTCTTTGTCGCGGAGCTGAGTCATGAGGTCGTTGATATTATACCGGAGCTTCCGCATGTTCCCTTCCATGAGTTTCCCATCCTCGACTATGACGGTCGGCTCACCGATTACAATCTTCCTGATCCCCGGGCACTTCAGGCATGTCGCAGCCACCAGCACTTCTACAGCTGCGAGTATCCCTATGGGAACAAGGCCATGGCCCAGGGGAATGTCGTGATTCTGAAGGGGAATGGCGCCAAGCTCAGCAATCATGATCGCAACAACTAGGTCGAATGGGGAGAGGTTGCCGATTTCGCGCTTGCCCATGAAGCGCATGGCCACCAGGACGAAAAAGTAGACCACAAGTGATCTTACTATCGCGTGAAGCATTCATGCCTCCAGAAAGAAGAACTCGCGCGCAGCGCATACAATGAGTATGCCCATACGCGCACCGGGGGCATTCCAGGGAAAGCGCAGCCTGTCCCTCTCCTCCTGCTACTGGCCTGACGTAGATCTGTGCGATGACAACCATGCCAAGAGGTCGGGGCAGCTTAAGGTGTTGAGCACGTTCCGAGGCTCGAGCCACGCCCTCCTCCCAACCCACACTCCGTATTCGATGTTCCGAAGCTCATCAGGCGAGTGGGAATCGGTATCGATGGATATCATGACCCCTGCGTCTCGGGCGGCCTTCGCATGTTCATCGGAGAGATCGAGCCTGTCCGGATAGGAGTTGATCTCCAGAGCGGCGCCCGTGGCTGCGGCCTCCCTAATGATAGCGTCCATGTCCACGTCATATCCAGGCCGCTTGCCCAGGAGTCGTCCAGTGGGGTGCGCAATGATGTCCACATTTGGGTTGTTCATCGCTCGGATGATGCGTCGGGTGATCGTGTCCCGATCCTGCTGGAATCCGCTGTGTATTGATGCGATCACTACGTCGAGCTGCGAGAGGATCTCATCGGAGAAATCCAAGCCGCCGTCTTTGAGGATATCTACTTCCGTTCCTGCCAGCACCCGTATTCCTCCGGATCCCTGCTGGCCTGCCCTGTCGCCCGCACGCCTGTCCATCCTTCGAACCTCGTCAAGCTGTTCGAGAAGGCGCTCCCCTGCCAGCCCATGGGCTACGCCCAGAGAATGCGAGTGATCCGTGATGGCCAGGTATTCATGCCCCATGGATCTGGCTGCCTCCGCCATTTCCGAGATGGACGCGACTCCATCACTCCAGCTGGTATGTGCGTGGAGATCACCACGAATGGAGCTCCTCTCAATCAAGTGCGGAAGCGCGTGCGATGCGGCCGCCTCGATCTCACCCCTGTCCTCACGCAGCTCCGGAGGAATGTAGTCCATCTCGAGGAGTGCATACAGCTCCTCTTCGCTTTCGACCGGCAGTCGCTCGGCGACGCCATCCCGAAATACCCCGTATTCGTTGATCTTGAGCCCGCGCCGTCCGGCTACTCCCCTCAGCCTCACGTTGTGCTCCTTGGACCCTGTGAGATGATGCAAGGCTGAGGCGTACTCCTCTAGGGAGACGACTCGCAGGTCGCAGCTGATCCCTTTCTCGGTGACCCCTGTCGCTTTCGTCTCGCCCATCGCAGTGATCTCCCGGAACACGTCGATGGAAGCGAAGGCCTTCATGGCGGATCCACCATCGCTTCCGGCCGCCACCACATCGATGTCGCCGACTGTGTCCCGCCTCCTCCTGAGGCTTCCAGCAATGCTGACACGTTCAACGCCAGCCGCAGCTGCAAGATCTGCCACAATCCGTTCTGCCAATGGGATCACGGAGTACAGCGGGTGGCGTCCTCCAGTTGACTGCATTGCTCTGATGGCCCTGATGATGTTCGCCTCAGTCTTGGCGCCAAATCCAGGAACCGCCCGGATTCTGTGAGCGCGCGCTGCCTCGGCAAGCTCGGCCACATCCTGGATTCCGAGGGCCTCATGCAGTTTCCAAGCTGCTTTCGGCCCAATCCCTGGCGCCGCGGTCAGTGCGAGTATGGCCGCTGGGACCTGCGAGCGCAGCTTCTCAAGGTACTCCAGTCGTCCCGTAGTGCTGATCTCCCTTATCTTCGAGAGCAAGGCCTCGCCCACTCCCGGGATGCTCTTCGGGTCCTGCTCGAGCACCTCAATAGCAGGCTCTGCCAGGGCCGTCAGGGCCTCCGCAGCCCGTGTGTACGCTCTGACCTTGAACTGATTCTCACCCAGAAGCTCCAGGAGATCCGCGATCTGCTCAAAGTACGCTGCGATTGCCCGGTTTGATATCAAAGCCCTTAGTACCTCCAAGCCCGGGTATGGTGAGGTCTGGTGGGATGAACCGCTCCAACTCGCCCCACACTGCCGGTGCAAACCTAAGGAGTTGCACGGCCAGGGGAGACCTCTCAATCGTTCGGTTGACATCGGGAAGGCCGACTGATACCGCCACTACAAGCACGATGCTTATGAGCAAGCATCCGCGGGCCACTCGCAACGCCGCCCCTCCCAAGCCGTTCAGAGCGGAGAGCCCTGGAGCTTTCATCACCGTGGAGAGCCCGTGACCTATCAGGTCGACGATAATCATTATGGCAACAAACACGCCAAGAAATCCGAGAACATCCGGAGCAGGCTGGCGCAGCTTGGGAAACCATGCAAGAAGCACAGTTCCTACCGCCCGGTAGAACCGTGCACCGGCAAGCACCGCGAGCACGGCGCCTATCAACCCTGCGGCCTGCCTCACCAGCCCACGGCTGAACCCGACCACGAAGTCGGAAGCCAGGATAAACAGAAGCACGGCAGACAGCCAATCGATCGATGAAAGGCTCAAGTGCGTTCACCCCGCCCTCAGATCTGTTCCAGAAGCCTTAGAAGGTCGGCAGCTCTTCTCTTCGACGATTCGAGCTCATCTGCGATATTGAGCGCGGCGAGCACCGCCGCCTGCTGCAACGACAGCCTCTGGTTCGACTCCGCAATCCGTCGCATCCTGGCATCGACATTGCGCGCGATGCCCTCGATGTAATCGGAATCAGCATCTCCCCGAATCACATACTCCTCGCCCATGATGAGCGCACTTACTTTCGCGGCATCCTTGCCTGCCTTCGGCGCCACGTCTCCCAAGTAGACCACCCTCTCGTTGGTTCGTGCCATAGAGTGTTATCCACGTACGCCCATAATCCTCCTTGCCCAGATGGGTTCACACTGCTCGTCCTGGGCATTGACGTTTCCATTCGGGCCCGGATCCGCACGGCGCATACAACTGGGCCGACTTCGGACCAGAAAATGGGTTGACACCGAATCCGCCCGGTGATAGTATCGACCTCATAATAATCCGCACCGGTCATACGTGAGGTGACAACAGATGCCAAATTACACGCGAAGCGACATCCTTTCAATGGCAAGAGAGCAGAATGTCCAGTTCATAAGGTTGCAGTTTACTGACATGCTCGGATGCGTCAAGAACGTCGAAATCCCCGCTACCCAGCTTGAGAGGGCAATAGATCGGGGGGCCATGTTCGATGGCTCCTCAATCGAAGGGTTCGCCCGAATCCATGAGTCAGATATGAATCTCAGGCCCGACCTGTCGACGTTCGCAATATACCCCTGGAAGCACGGCGAACGCGCAATAGCCAGGCTGATCTGCGACGTATGCAACAATGACGGCGCCCCGTTTGAGGGAGACCCCAGGCGAATCCTCCACCGTGCTGTTGCAGACGCCGCCAGCATGGGATATGAAGTGATGGTCGGACCAGAATGTGAGTTCTTCCTCTTCACTCAGGACCAGGCTGGCCTTCCAACGGTGCACACAGGGGATCAAGCTGGCTACTTCGACCTGTACCCCCGCGACCACGGCGAGGATGCCCGAAGAGACATCGTCCTCGCACTAGAGGACATGGGTTTCCGCGTGGAAGCGGCCCATCACGAACTAGCGCCCGGGCAGCATGAGATAGACTTCGAGTATTCCGATGCCATGACAGCGGCTGACAATGTGACCACTCTCAAGTTCATCACCAAGGTCGTGGCGCGCAACCATGGCCTCCACGCCACATTCATGCCAAAGCCGATAACAGGGATAGCAGGATCAGGAATGCACGTGAACTTGTCTCTGTTCTCGCAGGGCGCAAACGCCTTCTTCGATCAGTCCGCACTCCACGGCCTGTCCGATACTGCCCTCTTCTTCATAGAAGGGCTGCTATCTCATTCGAAAGCACTCGCCGCCGTGACCAACCCCACCGTAAACTCATACAAACGGCTGGTGCCCGGGTACGAGGCCCCGGTCTACGTGTGCTGGTCAGAGGGGAACCGTACGTCTCTTTGTCGAGTGCCATCGAGCCGCGGAGCTAACACAAGAGTTGAGCTTCGCTCCCCGGATTCGTCGTGCAACCCATACATGGCTTTCGCGGCGATCATCGCATCAGGGCTTGACGGCGTCAGAAAGCAAACGCCCCCTCCCAGTCCGGTGCGGAAGAACACTTACCGGATGTCGCCTGATGAGAGGGCGCAGGATGGAATAGCGAGCCTGCCCGGGTCCTTGAGTGAGGCCCTCGACTGGCTCGCAAAGGATCAGATTCTGGTCTCGGCAATAGGAGAGCCTCTGTATCATCGGTTCGTGAAAGCTCGCAGGCTCGAGTGGGAAGGCTATCAGACCAATGTGCACCCATGGGAGCTCGACAGGTATCTGACCACTCTATAGGCAAGATGCACTCAGGTCACACGGGGGGCGCCGTCAGGCGCCTCCCCGGCCCCGGACCAATGGCGCGCCCCGCGCCTTACTAGCGAAGCACGGCCCCAAGCTCGTTAGCAAGGGAGTTTCTCACCGCATTGTGAACAACGTTCACCTCATCATCGGTGAGCGTTCGATCGGCCGCCCGATAGGTAATGGAGAATGCCAGGCTTCTCTTACCGAGCCCCACCTGCGGACCTTCGTACACATCGAACAGCTTGGCCGACTCTGCCAGCTCACCGCCGACACGCCTGATCAATCCGACGACTTCCGCGGCGGATGCCTCTCTGCCCACAAGCATAGCCACATCCCTCTCGATAGCCGGGAACCTAGGAAGGGGAGAGTAGCGGGATTCCTCGCAGAGAGTGGCCAATGCATCGAAGTCGAGCTCGAATAGGGTCGTGTGCAAAGGCACGCCATACGCTTGCGCGACATCCGGGTGTACCTGGCCGACGACGCCCAGGGGGGCGCCGCCGAGGACCACGCAAGCTGTTCGGCCAGGGTGGAAAGTGGGCAGAGAGGATCGGACGAACGCGGCTCCATCCACGCCCAGCTCAGAGAGGAGCGCCTCCACAATTCCCTTGGCATCGAACCAATCGTATTCGCGCACTGGCGTATGCCACGCGGGTTCGGAAATCGATCCCGCCATTCCCCCGATGAGGACGGATTTCTCATTTGCCGGCGTCATTCCCCGCCCGATCTCGACACCCTTGATAAGAGCCTCACTTGGAGTGTACACGCGGCCTATCTCAAACAGACATACTCCGAGGTTTCTCCTGTTGACATTCGTAGCAATCGACGCAAGCATGGATGGAACCATAGTCGTACGCATCAGCGACGCCTCGTCCACCATCGGGTTCGCGATGGCTATCCCGTTGCGTCGCAGATCATCAGAAGGCAATCTCATCATGTCGAAATCCAGCGGCGACATGAACGGAATGGTCAAGGTTTCGCTCGCGCCTGCAGATGCAAGGATCTGCCTGGCCTTCTGAGCTAGGCGCTGCAGAGGGCTGCGGCCGCCGGACATGGACCCGGCAGGGACCCGCGCCGGCACATTGTTGTAGCCCCATATCCTCGCGACCTCCTCAACGAGATCGATCTCCTCCCGGACATCCCCACGGAAACTGGGCGCCTCCACCCTCATGGAGTCTCCATCCTCGCCGAGCTCGGAAGGGAATTCGAGTCGTTCGAGGCAACTCGCTACGTTTTCACGCGAGAGGGCCAGCCCCAGCTTGGCGCTGATTCTGGATGCACTGGTGCTGATGAATCTCCTGGTTGCAGGCGCCGGATATGAGTCGACGATCCCGTGGAGAGGCTTCCCCGCTCCGACCTGTCCGATGAGAGCAGCCGCCCTGTCGAGGGCAGCCGGAACGATCTCCGGGTCGAGGCCTTTCTCGAACCTCGACGACGCCTCTGTCCGCAGACGCAGGCTTTTTGATGTCCGCCAAACACTCTGCCTTGCGAAGTTCGCCGACTCCAGCAGCACCAGGCGGGTCCCCTCTGAAATCTCAGATGCGGCGCCGCCCATCACCCCCGCGATTGCCAGGGCCGAGTCGGAGTCTGCTATCACCAGCATCTCCGGGCTCAGTTCCCGTTCCACGTCATCGAGAGTCGTGATTCGTTCACCTGCCCACGCGGTCCGCACGATGATTCCGCCGCCATGCACCTGAGTGCAGTCGAATGCATGCAGCGGCTGGTTCAGTTCAAGCATCACATAGTTGGTGATATCAACAACGTTGCTGATTGGGCGCACTCCCGCAGCGCGAAGGCGAACCTGCATCCAAAGGGGGGACGGTGCAATCGATACATCTCCAACCACCCGCGCCGCATATCGCCGGCACAAGTCCGGCGCCTCGATCCCCACACTCACCAGGCCATGAGCGTCTCCATCCGCCTCGCGGACTTCAGATACTGGCATGTGAAGCCTAGAGCCTGTGACGGCAGCCACCTCGCGCGCCACACCCACCATGCACAGGCAGTCAGGCCTGTTGGGAGTTATCTCAAGCTCCAGCACAGTATCGGCAAGCCCCAAGGCTTCCACCACATCGGCCCCTGGGGCAACATCCGGCGGGAGCAGGAGGATGCCTGAGGCGTCTGTCGAAATCCCGAGCTCCCGAGCAGAGCAGAGCATCCCTTCCGATCTTACTCCCGCTAACTCCGCCTCTCCGATCACGGTTCCGTCATCGAGCCTGGCGCCATCCAGAGCCACCGGCGCCACATCGCCCTCAGCCACATTGGCGGCAGCTGTGACCACTCGGCGCGGCGCCTCCTTCGCTCCGAGATCAAGCAGCACCACTCGGAGCCTTCCTGAGCTTGGATGAGGGGTAGCCGACAGGACCCTCCCGGCCCTGATCCTTCGGAGGTTCGCTCCGATCATCCGCACAGCCTCGACCTTGGCGCCTGTCATCGTGAGCCTTTCGGCAAGTTCGTGCGGGTCCAGCTGGATGTCGACATAGTCGGAAAGCCAGTTCATAGGCACAAGCATCTAGATACACCTCTCTTGGGCGGCCCGCTAGAACTGGGAGAGGAACCGCACGTCATTCTCGAACAGCAGCCTCAGATCATCGATGCCGTACTTCAGCATCACAAGCCTATCGATGCCCATTCCAAATGCGAACCCGGTCAATTCCTCCGGATCGTACCCAACTGCCCGGAGAACATTCGGGTGAACCATGCCAGCGCCGAGAACCTCTATCCATCCCTCTCCCTTGCAGGTCCTGCAGCCTGCGCCTCCGCAGATCCCGCAGGACACATCCATCTCGGCAGATGGCTCTGTGAAGGGGAAGTAATGGGGTCGAAAGCGCACCCTTCGCTCTGGACCATAGAACTTGTTGGCGAAGGCCGTGAGCGTCCCCCGCAGATCCGAGAACGTCACGCCCCTATCCACCAAAAGCCCCTCAAGCTGGTTGAATACTGGCGAGTGCGTAGCATCCACCTGATCGCGCCTGTACACTTTGCCCGGAACGACCACCCTAACAGGAGGCGCCTGCGATTCCATCTGCCTCACCTGCATTGGAGAGGTCTGCGTTCTGAGCAGCACGGAATCTGTGATGTAGAAGGTATCCTGCACATCACGGGCAGGGTGGCACTTCGGAGTGTTCAACGCCTCGAAATTGTAGTAGTCTGTCTCTACCTCCGGCCCTTCGACTACCTGAAAGCCCATCTCCACGAAGATCTCGGTGATCTCCATGGTTCCGCGAGTAAGTGGATGCATTGCTCCAATGCGCGGCGCCCTTCCGGGCATGGTAACATCGACCGATTCCTGCGCAAGCCTGGCAGCCTGTTCCTCCGCCGCAAGCACCTGAATCCTCGACTCCAACTCCCGCTCGAGCAGATCACGGGCAGCGTTGACCAGAGCGCCGAAAACCGGCCTCTCCTCGGGCGCCATCTGCCCCATCTGCCTCAGGAGCAGAGTGAGCTCACCCTTGCGCCCAAGGATCGACACTCTGACCTCGTCAAGGGATTTGGTGGATCTTGCAGCCTTAACCGCCGCGATGGTCCGCTGCACCAGCGATTCCAGCCTGTCACTCATTATCCTCACCCCTAACCTTACGTCCAGCCGCATGAAGAACGGCGGTCCCGTCGTCAATAGCCCTCTCGATTATCTGAGCAAGCACTCCGCTCTCTGGAATCCTCGAACCCGCGCCCGGCATGTAGTGAGCCAGGAACTCGAGAGTCCCTCCTGATCCAAGCACTGGAGAGGCCATGAGTCCATCCACGCCGCAGCCCGCCTCGACCCCAGCAGCGCACGCGCGCTCAAGCGCCTGCCGGTATTGAATGGCGCTAAGATCGGGGCCTGCCGCAGCCACCTCGAACAGCGGTTTCACCAAGGCCACGATGTCAGGCCCGTGCTCGGCCTCGCCCGGATCTGCCAGAAGCGCCGCGACAGTAGGCACTCCCACTGATAGCGATAGGTACGATAGGTCCATCACACCAAGGTCAGGCCTGGGCACTAGCAGCTCGCGCGCCACATCGCCGATATTGGTCCTCTCCATATTCACGACTCTGGGATCCTGCCTCAGGCTTCCGGCCAGCTGACCGAAGCCCACATCCACCGAGTAGACGCGAAGCGCGCCTCGCTTCAGCAGGCAGTCGGTGAAACCTCCTGTCGAGGCGCCCGCATCAATCGCGACCCGGTGCGCGACCTCCAACCCGAAGGCATCCAGAGCCGCCGCGAGTTTCAGGCCGCCCCTGCTCACATATGGGATCTCAATGCCTCGCACCCTGATGCTGGCTTCTTTACGCACCGCAGCCCCAGGCTTGTCGACGCGTTCCTCGTCAACAATGACGCTGCCCGCCATCACCCATGATGCGGCGGTTTTCGCATTAGGAAACAGTCCGCGCGCAACGAGCAACTCGTCTAGGCGCGTTTTCCCCTTACTGCCGGCGCAGCGCCTGCTACGTCCCATTGAGTCGTCACTCAACTTCATACTACCCCCAGAAAACGAAAGAGCCACAACTTCGCGTATGGGACGCAAGTCGTGGACTCCGTGGCACCACCCATATTCGCCGTCTGGCCTCATCTCGGGCACACATGATGCCCTGCCCCTGTAACGGAAGGCCACCGGCCGCGCCTACCCGCAGACACCGGGCAATGCCCGACCGGTCCGTTTCAGCGCACAGTTCGGGAGTGAATTCGCGCCGGGTGCGCCCGAGGTCGCTCGCAATCACAGCGTACCCTCCCTGCGCAGGCCCAACACCGGCCTACTGCTCTCCGTCATCACCTTTGGAGCGATATTCCTTTAAGCAAAAGCAATGGTCGGGGCGACAGGACTTGAACCTGCGACATCATGGTCCCAAACCATGCGCTCTACCAAACTGAGCTACGCCCCGAAGCATTCTGAGTTTACCATACGCCTCTTCTGGAGTCAAACGCGTCCGAGCCGCGGTCCAGGGCCTCTCTGAGCAATGGAATGGATTTCGTCAATGCCCGCGCCCTGTGGGATATGGCGTTCTTTGCCTTGGAATCCAGCTCCCCGAAGGTCGCGCCCAGCTCAGGAAGGAAGAACACCGGGTCATAGCCGAACCCGCCCTCGCCCCGGGGTTCTCTTTCGATGACGCCCTCCACAGACCCCTCCACGATCGCGACTCGGCCATGTGGGACGGCCACCGCCACGGCGCACACGAATCTCGCAGTCCGAAGGCCATCGGGAACATGCTCCATCTCGCGGAGGAGCCTCTCATACCTGGTCTGATCCGAGGCGCCAGGCCCGGCATACCTGGCTGACATGACCCCAGGCGCTCCACCTAGTGCGTCAACCACGAGGCCCGAGTCGTCGGCAAGGGCCAGCTCATTGGCATGCTCAGCTGCCGACCGAGCCTTTATGGCAGCATTCTCCGGGAATGTGGCGCCTGTCTCCTCGACCTCGGGCGCCTCTGGATACTCATCAAGCGAACACACACTCACATCAAGCCCGCTCGACCTGAGCAGTTCAGCAATCTCACGGAGCTTGCCCCTATTCCTCGTGGCGATCACGAGCCGCCTCAAGCCGATGCACCACCACACCCGATCCTCGCGCCCAGCTCGCCGAGGGCACATCGCTGTGCCGCAGCAAGCTCTTTGATGCCCGTCTGGGCAAGATCGAGCATGGCAGAGAGATCCTCCCTGGAAAACGGCTCACCCTCTGCAGTGCCCTGCACTTCCACAAGACGTCCTCCAGATGTCATGACCACGTTCATGTCGACTCCCGCATGGGAATCCTCAGCATAGCACAGATCCAGCATGAGATCCCCGTCGACCATTCCCACACTCACGGCGGATAGGAAGTCGGATACGGGAAACGGCTTACCCTCGTACCTGCCCATGGAGCCCAGAAGATCAGCGAGAGCTACGAACGCGCCGGTGATCGATGCAGTTCTTGTGCCTCCATCAGCCTGTATCACATCGCAGTCAACCCATATCGTGCACTCGCCGAGCCCGTGCAGATCCACCACAGAGCGAAGCGACCTTCCGATAAGCCTCTGTATCTCCTGGGTCCGTCCGGAGATCCTCCCAGAGCCCCTCTCGCGGGGAGTCCTCTCCTGAGTCGCCCTAGGCAGCATGGCGTACTCAGCAGTCACCCAACCCTTGCCAGTTCCTCTTGTGTGAAGAGGAGGCCGCTCATCGAGGGTCGCGGTGCACAGCACTTTGGTATCGCCCATTTCCACCAGGACGGATCCAGGCGCATGTTTTATGTAGTGCCTTGTCATTGTCACCGGGCGCAATTGGTCAAGCGCCCTGCCGTCTATTCTCATCTGAATCCCCCGTTCCGATCAATGAGACCTAATCCCTAAACCGCCAGGGTAAGGCCTGGCGCCCCAACATGGACAGGCCTTCCGAATCCCGCCCCGCCCTCAGCTGCCGATATCCTAGGATCGTTCTCAGGATGCAGGTGAGTCAGGATGAGAGCATCCACCCCTGCCGCGCGCGGCAAGTCAGATCGTGGCCTGTCGGCGAAGGCCTTCTCGATAAGAGCTGCCGCAGGAAGCGAGGTCTACATGCTCGGGCAGATCTATCTCCCATCCCATCAAGGCGTGCACCAGATCCGCGAAACGCTCCGGATCACCACTGGTCACATAGTGAGCAGGGGAAGGAGACCCATGGGACAGCCCACCACCGTCCAGCAATGCCGCCTTTGCTGCCTTTGCCACTCGCACTGCAGGATCGACAAGCTGAATCGATGGTCCCGCTACCGCCCGGATCTGGGAATCTAGGAACGGGTAATGAGTGCAGCCGTACACAATCGTATCCACACCCGCATCTAGGAGTGGCGCCAGATAACCCGAAATGGCCTCCACAACCCTAGGCCCCGACACCTCACCCTGTTCCACCATGGGGACCAATGCAGGGCAGGCCTGCTCGATCACGACTGCATCCACGAGAAGCCTCTCGATCGCTGCACGGTAGGCCCCGCTTTTCACAGTGTTTGCCGTTGCGATCACGCCGATCCGATGTGACCCAGATACCTCAGCCGCCGCGAGCGCGCCGCAGTCTATCATGCCAATGATCGGGATATCGAATTCGCCCGTTATGAGGGGTACGGCCAGAGCGGAGGAGGTATTGCACGCAGCCACCGCCACCGCGGCTCCTCTCCTCGAGAGGAATGATACGATCTCTCTCGCGAATCTGATGATCTGCTCACGCGGCCTGTCCCCGTATGGCGCCCTAGCAGTATCGCCGAAATACGTAATGGGCTCGTTCGGCAGAGCCTCCATTATTGCTCTCGCAACGGTCAGTCCGCCAATTCCGGAATCGAAGATGCCTATACTTCCATGTTGCATGCGCCTATTATACTCTTCCTTCGCGGCGAGTGACAACAGACCGAAGAAGCGGATGAACGGGATGAACCGCGCTCTCATGCATTGCTGTCAGCTGCCCAGATCAGGGCGTCGACGTAGGATCCCCGCTGATCGGCGCAGTGCTCACACTGCCCGCCGATGGCTCTGTATCCACCACAGGGTAGGAGGAGCTCTGCGGGGGCACAGGCGGCACGGTTACCACCGCTGCAGGAGGTTGTTCGCTCGCCTCCTTCGCCTGCCCCGCGACCGGCGCAAGGGCGGGTGCGGCCTGGACGGCCTGCCATCTGGCGAACATCTCACTCCCAAGATACATTGATATCCCAGTGTACAGTCCGGTTGCCGCCTTCTCACGGAACAGAGGGTCGCGCAATTTCACGTTCTCGACCTCATTCGACAGGAAAGCCACCTCAACAAGGGCAGACGGCACTTGGGTCTCCCGGATCACGTAATAGTCCTTGCGCGACACCTTCCGGTCGATCAGCTCTATCTCCTTTAGCAGGGCGGAGTGCACCAGGGCCGCAAGCTCCTGGCTGTATGGCAGGTTGTTATAGTAAAAGGTCTCAGTCCCGGCCGGGAAGACGTTCAACACGGAGTTGCAGTGTATCGAGAGAAACACATCTGGTTTCACTGAGTTCGCAAGCCTCGACCGCTCCGAAAGCTCAACATTACTATCGTTCATGCGCGTCATGACCACTGACGCACCTGCTCCTTTCAGCAAAGCGCGAAGCCTCAACGCAATGTCGAGATTCACGTCCTTCTCCATAAGGCCGTCCTTGCCTGTGCCAGGGTCCGTCCCACCGTGCCCCGGATCGAGCATCACTGTGCGCCCGAAAACCGGGGATTCAGCCACCTTCACCTTCAGAGTCTTCCCATCAGCAGAGGTTTCAACCGAGTGGGCGCCCCCTCCGAGCAGGTCGATCACGGACCTGCCAGTCGCTAGGTCGAACTGACCCATTCGCACACGAGCAACAGACGGCGAAGACACCTCGATTGTGCTGCAAGGAAACACCCACACCCCCGGGAGGTCGATGCCTATCCTTTCGGGATCCTTGAGTCGAAACGTGCGAAATGCCACCGGCGCAGAAGTGGCAAGTTCCACAACGGTGCAGCCTGGCTCGTGATATGTGCGCACGCCCGACACCACGTAGGCAAACCCCACTGAGACCCCGCACCCACTGGCAGAGTCAGCTCTCTGGAAAGCGCGGAGCCCTTCCCGAAGCAACATCGATACCCGAACAGTCCACCCATCAACCTGCTCCGCACGAATCCGCACGGCCCCATCTGAACTGGCAAACTCCTCGGCGCCCACTCCTATGGCAGCGCCGGATATGTCGAATGACTGCACCCCATCAGGGCGATCCTCGAGCTGTCCGAGCCTGATGTTCCCGTCAGCTTTCACGACGAGTTTGCGCAGCCCTGCCGACTCGTCAAGCTCGAATCCGCTAATCGTGGAACTGAAGCGGACCACAAGACGTGCAGGAGAGCCTGGTTCATAGGTTGCCTGGAATCCGGTTGGTGAAACCATATCGGCAACGACCCTGACCAGGCCGGGTCGGTTCATCGCGGACCGCACCCTTCTTGCCGGAGCATCCTCCACCTCAATAGCAGGCACTACTGCTGCCGCGAGTTCTGAATCGTACAGGTCAACCACGACCCGATCAGGAATTCCCAGCGTGAACACCTTGTAGGCGAAATCGAAGTCGGCTTCGATGACCATGGCCCTGTCTCCGAGGGCCGAAGACCATGAGACCGCGGTGACGGACACCCGCTCGGCTCCTACCCTCACAGTGTGAGCTGCATCATCCACCTGAACATGTAGGCCCATGGCCGCAAGATCCCGTGCATTCACGGCCAGCCTTCCAGTGGACATGTCGGCAGCGGACGAAAGCGCAACCTCATCACCGTTCACCCATGCGCGTTTTTCGCCGGCCTTGAATACTGCGGAAACACGCCGCCCGGCCAGTGTGGCCTCCCTGCCTGGCTGGGACCAAGTGGTCTCGTATCCGAATGCGGCGGCGACTGCGCGCAGGAAGACATAGGGCTGGCCACCGAGCTCGTAGATCCCGTCAGAAATGCCCGTTATTGAACCAGCTCTGTCCGCATCCAATAGCCAGGAAGCTGCCGCCGCCGGGCATGCACACACACCCAGCATCACCAGCATGGATAGGATGACCACGATCACCACCGCCGACCGCATGAACGCCCCGACCTCCCGTTTCCCTGATGCTGTTCTCTTTTCTACTTCATTCGCGAATATCCTCTGAAGCAGCCCACGCCGGGATAGAAGAGTATTTCCAAGCCTCATAGGGCAATCTAGCCCATGAATGGGAGGTGAAGCTGATGAAAGTGGGGTTCTCAGGACGCCCATCGATGCGCGCACCCCGGTCTGCAGTCGTCGTCCAGTCGGAGCCTTTGACCAGGTACGTCGACGTCTGCAACAATATGGGGCTCGGATGCCTCGAGATACCCTCGGCTCTCGTGTTCGGCAAGAGCGGATGGCGGAACCAGTTCCTCGCTGCATGCACCGGTCCAATGCCGCAACGCGTTCCCGCCGTGTCGACGTCGCCGCACGTCGAGATCCTCATACGGACAAGGGCGGACGAGGTCGCTCTTCCCCGCTCCATCAATGCTGCGGCGCCTGGTCAGTCCGCACTCACTTACCTGCGCCACCTCGTTCACATGTCCGGCGGACGAATCGTCACGCTGCAATTCCGAGCGTCGCGCGGATTCCTGTTCGAGCAGAGCAATGCTTCGCCAAGCCTCGGGGCAGCGCCGCTGGGCCTCGTGGTGAGCTGGTCCGATCAAGTGTCAATCACTGAAGCCGCCCGGGCTGTGAGGCGTTCGCGCCAGTACATGATGTTTCCGATGGTTCATCTTGACATGGAGCGAGGCCAGAAGTTGCTCCGAGCCCTCGTGCGAGCGCTCACCGTCTGCCATCGCGAAAACGGGGGCGGCGGTCTTTACGTCTTTGTGTCCGTAGAACGGATGGACCCGTCTACAACGAAGGCCCTTCCCCAGGAGCTCCGGATTCTGATGGACGCCGCGTCCGAGTTCGAGATTGGATCAGGAGAGGAGGTAGGAGTCATCTTTTCCGGACAAGGCGGAGAGGTGCGCGCTGTTCAGATGGCGCGCGCAGTTGCTTACCAGAGAAAGGTGCAGGAGGCAGTGGCCGTAGGCGGCGCGTCATCCAGCCCTAGAGTGGGATCGACAGTGAGGATCCGCGACGTTGAACTCGGCATGGACATGCAGTATGCCATAGTGCCCCCTGAGATGGCATCGGCGACTAAGGGCATGCTCTCGAGCGAATCGCCCGTAGCCCGCGCCATAATCGGGCAGCAGTGCGGAGCACGAGTGGAGGTTTCGGCGCCGGGAGGAACCGTCGTTTATGAACTTTTGGAGGTGCACGACTAGTCGGCGGCCGCCTCATCGGCCGCCTTGAGGGCCAATAGGAGTTCTGCCCCGTCGAATGGCTTTCTCAGGAACCGAACTGCCCCGCACTCCACGAAGCTCTCAGCCGATGCACCCAGCGGTTCTGAGGACATGATCACCAACCGGGCGCCAACGTTCTGGCACTCGCGGACTAGTTCCGGCAATGCGAGCGCCCCGAACATCGTCGCTTCCAAGAGCACTCTCGACGGTCGGAACACGCGCACCAGGGATACTGCCTCTTCGGGCGCGCATTCAATGATTGTCAGCCTATCAAGGGCATCCCACACCGCCAAGAGCAAAGCCCTCAGCACCTCACGCACGCGCGAATCCCCCTCAGCCAGCAGCAGTATCGTCATCCCATGCCAACCCCGGACACTCCACAAGAGGCTTGACATCTTGCGCACCTGCTCCGCCTCAACCCCGCCATCTCCTCCGAAACCAGTTCCTCAATGGAAAGATATGATCGCCAGCCCTCTGACGACGTGTGCGCCAGCAACTCCGCCTCAAGCTGGGCGAGACGGCAGTGTCGCCTATGTCTCCGGTTTGCGCCGAGCAGAAAGCGGGCTTCATCCTGCAGGTCGCGCACCGAGCGATACTCCGGCCAGGCGATGTCGGGAGCCACAGCCAGAGCATCGAGCTCATCGAGGACGGAGATGATGGCATCCTCAATCGAACGGGCCTCAGATTCGCCTTCCCTCAACATGATCTCCCCAAGGCGCTCCAATTCGGCGGCGCACTGTGCTATGGCTTCCCCAGTGCGATCCGGCTCGACCATCACACTCACCTCCAACACCTTCTGACAGGATGGTATCATCAGAACATATGTTCGCACAATCACCTTCTTATCATCCCTCTGAGTGAGAAGAAGGGTGATTGCGGTGGTTCATCGTGCCATAAATGCCAATCTGTTCAGGCCGAGAATAGCACATATAGCACAATTCTGCAATCGCATTGCTGCTGTATGCTGCTTCCCACCGCACCTGGAGCAAGGTACGATAGTCTAGGGGAGCGTGAGCGCAGTGGACCGAGAGTGGGCTGTGATAGGAGCGAGGATACGCGAAGCTCGCAAGAGCAGGCGCATGTCCCAGAATCATCTAGCGGAAATGTGCAATGTCAATGCCAGCTACGTTGGGCAAATAGAGCGCGGCGAGAGGCGCCCGTCCCTTCGGACTCTAGCCGCGCTCGCCACCGCGCTGGGCACCGACGCCTCTTCCCTGTTGCTGGCGCCCAAAGGGCCGAGGGACTTGGCCCTTCAGCGCCTCGTCGACGCGGTGTCGAACTGCCCGCCCGAGGTCATCGACGCAGTCGCCCTCCACGCACAGGTGGTGGTCTCCACATTCCGCAGCCTGTCGGAGTGTGCAGTCGCAAATGCCGCCAGCCCTGGGGATACGCCAGAGACCAGCGGCGTTTAGGGCGCCATAGCGCCTCATCGCTCCGAATCGGATCTGATGTCCGCAGCCTGGGTTATCCTTTCATACAGCTTCACTGTCTGCTTGGCTATTGCGTCCCACGAGAACGTCTCTTCGACTCTCTTTCTTCCTGCGGCGCCGAACCTCCCGGCTAGCTCTCCCGAGCTTAGTATCTGATTGAGCGCCGCAGCAAGCGCCGCGGGATCACCCGGAGGGACCGTAAAGCCTGTCTCTCCGTCGATAACCACTTCGGGTATTCCCCCCACTTCCGAAGCCACAACAGGTATGTTGCACGCCATTGCTTCCAGGTTGATTATGCCGAACGGTTCGTACACCGATGGACAGGCAAACACTGATGCGTGGCTGTACAGCTGGATCACGTGCTCCTTCGGAACCATCCGGTTGATCCAGACCACATTGTCCATCTGCCGGACCCTCGCTTCCAGTTCGTCCTGAAGCTCCTGGGTATCTGGCGCACCTGCGCACAACACCAGGCTCACTCCTTGACGGACCATTGGCATGGCATCGAGCAGGTGCATTATCCCCTTCTGCCGTGATATCCTCCCAACAAACAGCACGTACGGCTGCCGCACTCCATAGGCCTCAAGTGCACTTGCGTCCTGCGTGGGTCTGTATTGCGACAGGTCTATGCCATTGTGCACAACTGCGATCCTTTCCGGCGATACGCCCGAGTGTTCAATTATGTCGTCTCGCATTCCCTTCGAGACCGCAATCACACAGTCGGAGTTGTCGAGCCCGATCCGCTCCATCCAGGAGCTGAGCTGGCGCCCACGGCCCAACTGCTCCTCCTTCCACGGCCGCAGAGGCTCAAGGGAGTGCACAGTAGTAATGAGCTTCTTCCCGTACAGCACCTTCGCGAGATATCCCGCAAAGAATGTGTACCAGGTATGGCAGTGGACAATATCGGATTGGATGGGGTCTTTCACCATCGCAAGGTCAACCGACATCGGATCCAGCACTTTCTGCAGACGGGGATCTGATCCCCTGGACATCTCGATCCATGGGCCGTAGCTTTTCACCTGGAATTGGTCACTCTCTGACGGCGGCCTTTCTCCGAAACACCTGACCTCCACTGGAATCAGCCTTGCGAGGCTGGATGACAGATAGTCAACATGCACGCCCGCCCCTCCGTATACGTTAGGCGGATACTCACGAGTCATTATGGTCACACTCGGCGACGCAGCCACCTTCATTCGGCTCCACCTCCAGCTCTGTCAATCAGTCGGCACACTCCCGTGAGAGGGATGATACTCCAGTCAGGCCTGTTGTTCAGTTCGTAGTTGACCTCGTACAGGGCCTTCTCTATCTCAAATCTTCTGATCAGCGCAGTCCGGTCCACATCATCAGGGGGAAGGAGCCGTCGTCCACCGCGTCGCTCCTCCGCCAGATAGCCACTGAGGAAGGCCTCACGGCTCTCTCTCTCCCATGCGTCAGCTATCTCGTACGCATCCTGGCTGCACTTTGGCATCCGCACGACAGCGCCCTTGGCTGCGTAACTCAGAGATCGGAGCATACCCGCGATATCCCTGGCCGGGCTCGCAAGAGCGCGTCTCTCCTCTACCGGAGCGAGAGGCTCGCCTTCGAAGTCGATGACCGCATAGCCTCCGTCAGGCTTTACAAGGATCTGTCCGAGGTGAAGATCACCGTGGCACCGCATGACATGGCCCAAGTCCATCGGGACCGCCCCTTCAGGAATGCTCGCACCGCATACAAATGACCTCACGCTGGACTGGGACTCCAGCACCCGCGCTGCCGCGTGCTGAGCCTCTGGCCCCAGTGATCCCATGCAGTCTGCAATGGCGTCCACGGCCAGATCCGCTCTGGTTCTGGCTGCCTCATCCCATCGCTCCACATCACTCTCATCAGCCCGTCTGCACCCAAAACCAGGCGCATCAACCGACGCAAGGGCGGCATGGAGACGTGCTATCGTGGCGCCAAGCTCGCTAATCGCAGCACACGATGCTGGGCCCACGGCGAATGGGTGTTCCGCTTCGGGTATGCGCAAAGCCCCATCAAGGGCCGACGCAATACCTTCCCATGCATCTCCCACGCTGGGCACTTCCTCAGTCTGCACGGCCACCGAGTATCTGACCCCATCTGCCCCAACGTAAGCAACCTCAGCCTCAACCCTGGGAGTCTCGCGGAACTCCGTCATCTTGGCGAGAGCCACACCAATCTCGACGTCTGGGTTCGTCCCAGGTGTGAGCAGCCTGAAGGTCTTAAGCGCAGACCCGCGGCGTGCAATAGCGATCGTGTTGGTGTAGGCATCTCCCACCTTCTTCACTCGCCATCCGTGACCGCCCCCTCCCACAAGGCGAAATTCGAACCTTCCATGTAGGGTAGGAAGCTGCCTGCCGGCCCCTGCAAGCCACGGGATGAGATTCGCATACTCATCCGACACAGCCGCGTCCCGAACATCCCACCTGTGCCCTGCTACTGTGCCGAGGAGTGGAAGGCTCTCCGCCATCATCCCGGATGGCCCGATCAAGGCCGGGACGAAGTAGTCGCCCGCCCCTGGGAATCGCAGGATTGCCAAGACCATACGGGGAACGCCCGGCTCATCCTGGACGTTCAGCCCTCCGTCGACGGCAGGGGCATCGTGTTCGCTCTGAATGACCGCGAAGTCAGAAAGCTCGAAGCTATCCGTCTGCAATGCCTTATGCCGGTACCAGCGAACACCTGTGAATGCCGACGCATCCATCTCTCGGAATACAGCCTCTACCGATGCAGCGTCCATCCCATCCCTCCTAGCCTGAGACGAAATGGACCCGGACGCGCCTCGCTCAACGCGCGGGCGCACCCGGGTCCGATAACCGTCCAGTCGTGCATTGCGGGCTTACGAACCTATACCCCCAAGGCCTCTGCGATCGTCGAGCCCAATCGGTGCATGCCCTCATCGATCGCCTCGATGCTGGCATTCGTGAAATTGAGCCTCATCGTGTTTCTCCCGGAACCATCAGCGTAGAACGGAGAGCCTGGTATGAACGCCACCTTTCTCTCAGTCGCACGCTCAAGTAGGAGCGTAGTATCGATAGACTCGGGAAGCTCCACCCAGATGAAGAGGCCGCCGTCTGGCCTTGTGAACTTGGCGCCCTTCGGGAAATGCCTCTCGATTGCCCTGATCATCGCGTCACGCTTGACCCTGTAACCCTGTCTTGTCGCGTCGATGTGCGGCACTAGCTTGCCACGGTTACAGAATTCATAGACAAGACGCTGTGACAGATTGCTCGTGTGCACATCGGTGGCCTGCTTGCCGATGGTGAGCTTCCTGAACACGTCAGGCGCTGCAGCAGCGTAGCCCACGCGGAGCCCTGGAGATATCACCTTAGAGAAACTGCCCAGGAACACCACGAAGCCTTCCTTGTCGAAGCTGGCGATGGATGGCAGAGCCATCCCGTCATACCGGAGTGCCGCATAAGGGTCGTCTTCCACGACCGCCACCCGGCGCCTCGCCGCAATCTCGGCGACGGCTCTGCGTCTTTCGAGCGAGAGCGTGACGCCAGTCGGGTTTTGGAACGTTGGAACCACGTAGATGACCTTGGGGCGATAGCGAACGACGGCGGCCTCGAGTGACTCCGGGATCATCCCGTCTCCATCGGAGTCCACAAAGCCGAACCTGGCCTCGTAGGATCTGAATATGTGGAGTGCCGCTAGGTAGGTGGGCCGCTCGACGATTACGTAGTCCCCGGGGTTTATGAACACCTTCGCCGACAGATCGATGCCCTGCTGAGCGCCTGAGATGACCAGAACCTGCTCCGCACCAACATGAATGCCGCGCTCGGCCAGAGAGGCCGCGATCAGCTGCCTGAGAGGCCCGTAGCCCTCCGTTGTGGAATACTGCAGCACCTGTTTACCTGAAGTCCGCAGAATCTCATCAGACAGCTGCCTTATGTCCTCGGCGGGAAGCGCATCTGGCGATGGCATTCCGCCTGCGAAGGATATGATGTCCGGCTTGTCGGTGATCTTGAGAATCTCTCGGATCACGTTCCCGCTGAGGTTCTGCACTCTAGTAGCGAACGCGGAGTTCTCCAATGGATCATCACTCCCCCTTGCCACTCGGCGTGTTCGGCTCTACCGTACTGTATATTCCTCAGTTGCCCAAAGATCCCTGCTTCGCCAGGTAAGCCCGGGCAGCTGCCCTACCTGCCCTGAGTGCCTTCAGGTTAGCCTCGGTCGTGCCCTTGGGAACGCGCCGGGCCACCGCTTTCTCAAGAGAATCAGCCGATACGAGCTTGGCCACTTCGTTAAGGATGCCGAGGGCGACTATGTTAGCCATAATCGGCCTGCCGGTGGTCTCGACAGAGATATCAGTAATGGGGAACCCATGAACTACACCGCGGTTTGCCGGCACGGCCGCCACAAGCCCTGAATCTACTATCACGATGCCGCCAGCCTCGATGGTGCAAGCATAACGGGCACAGGCGGCGTCTGACATCAGCACCAGGATCTCTGGCTTGGTCACCTTGGGATAGTCGATGGGCTCATCAGCTATGACAACCTCCGCCTTCGAAGCTCCGCCACGGGCTTCCGGCCCGTAGCTCTGCGTCTGTACAACCTCGTGCCCGTCGAGCATACCGGCTTCAGCCAGGATTATCCCTGCCAGGATCAGACCCTGCCCTCCGAAACCCGACAGTCTCAATTCCCGTCTCACTTCCCGGCCGCCTCCTTCGCTCTTTCCATAACCTTCGCGTACAGCTCGGTGTACTCAGGCGCATTCCCGCGATACAGCTCTCCTATGACGATCTTGCCCGCGAGTTCCGCCGGATCGAGCTTGGCAGCGGCGGCCATGGTGACAGAGTTCTTCTTGAACCACTCGATCATCTCCACTGGTCCGCCCATCTTGTTCTTTCTTCCGAAGTAGGTCGGGCACTGGGTGGGCGCCTCCACAAAAGCGAACCCCGGAGTCTCTATCGCATGCTCGATATATGTGGAAAGCTGCCTCGCGTGGGCGGTGGTCGCCCGGGCCACGTAGTTCGCACCGCAGGCGCGCACCAGCTCACACAGATCGAAGTTCCGCTCGATATTGCCGTAGGGCGCTGTGGTGGCATACCTGCCAGACGGGGTCATCGGCGAGTACTGGCCGGAAGTCATGCCGTAGATTGAGTTGTTCATGCACACAACAGTGATGCCCATGTTGCGCCTGGCGGCGTGTATCAGGTGATTGCCTCCGATGGCAGATGCATCGCCGTCGCCAGTAAGCACTATCACGTGCAGATCAGGTTTTGCTATCTTGATCCCCGTAGCGAAGGCAATTGCCCTCCCGTGTGTCGTGTGAACGGTGTTGAAATCGATGTAGCCAGGCGCCCTCGATGCGCATCCAATCCCCGACACGACGCAAACATCGTCGTTGTCAAGATCCAACCTGGCGATGGCCCTGAGGACGGCGTTCAGGATGATCCCGTGGCCACATCCGGGGCACCAGATGTGTGGAAGAAACCGACTACGAAGATAACCATCTATCTCTCTGGCCACTGCCTACACCCCCTCTATTCGGGCAAGAATCTCCTCAGGAGCGATTGGCTCTCCATCGACCCTGGAGTAGCCGACGACCTCGCACTTTCCATTGGAGGCGCGCTGCACTTCCCTCACTAGCTGTCCCATGTTCATCTCCGGAACGATTATCCTGTCAACCCTGCTCGCGATGTCTTCGATGAGCGCATCCGGGAACGGCCAAATGGTCTTGGGCTGGAAGATGCCGGCCTTGATGCCCCGCTCCCTGGCAACTCTTACAGCGCACCGAGCGGACCGTGCAGTGAATCCGCAGGCAACAACGGCGGTCTTCGCGTCATCGATGAACTCGCTAGCAGTGAATGTGATCTCCTTCACCCTCGATTCCACTTTCGCATGCAGTCGTCTGATCAAATAGTCGACTTTCGCAGGCGAACTCGTGGGGAAACCGGTCTCATCGTGGTAGAGCCCTGTCACGTGCCAGCGGTACCCGGACCCGAAATCCGCCATGGGAGGCACGCCATCAGGGTCCGCCAGGTACGGCAGATACTCCGCCGGCGGCATCTGGGGACGCGGCCGGTTTTCGGCAACCACGTCCGACGCGCACGGGATGACTACCCTCTCCCTCATGTGAGCGATGACCTCGTCCATTAGGAGGATCACAGGCACACGCAGCCGCTCAGAGATGCTGACTGCCTTCACTGTAAGATCGAACGTCTCGGAAACACTGGACGGATACAGCGCGACGATGGGGTGATCGCCATGAGTCCCCCATCTGGCCTGCTGCAAATCGCCTTGAGCTGGAGATGTGGGAAGCCCAGTGCTAGGGCCGGTCCGTTGCACGTTGACTACGACGCATGGGACCTCTGTGAACGACGCGAATCCGATGTTCTCCTGCTTAAGAGAGAATCCAGGGCCTGAAGTGGCCGTCATGACCTTAAGCCCCGCGAGAGACGCGCCGACGATAGCAGCCATACTGGCGATCTCGTCTTCCATTTGGATGAACTTGCCGCCAACCTGCGGCAGACGTTCGGATAGGATCTCGGCGATTTCCGTGGACGGGGTTATGGGGTAACCCGCGAAAAACCGCACGCCTGCGAGCAATGCAGCCTCCGCGCAGCTCTCATTGCCCTGAAGGAGCCTTACACCGGTGTTGCACTTATCTGGCACCAACAGCCTCCCCCTTCCCCTGCGCCGGTCCTCGCGACCGTGATGCGACTACTCGCACCGCTAGGTCCGGGCACATGATCTCGCACATCTCGCACTTGATGCAGTCTTCGGGTCTTGCCACAACAGCCTTCCCGCCCGGACCTGCTTCGAGAACCTTCTTTGGGCACATGGCGATGCATATCCCGCATGCCTTGCACCACTCCGTCCTCACCACGACCGGGGTCTCGGGGCACTCTGGCGAACTCATGGACTCCCCTCCACATCACTTGGTTAGTGAGCAGAGAATGTCTGCTCCCGTCTGGGACCTACCGAAACAAGCCCTATGCGCGCCCCACACAGCTCCTCGATTCTGCGAAGGTACGCCATGGCTGGCGCGGGCAAGTCCGCTGACGACCTCACGTTGGAAATATCGCTGCACCAGCCCTCGTGCTCTTCATATATGGGCGTCACATGCCCCATCAGTGCAGGAGGGGGTGGAGTATCACGTATCACTTCGCCATCCCGCGTGTTTACCCTGTAGGCCGTCGCCATCTTCAGCCTCTCAATTCCGCCCATAACATCGAGTTTAGTCACAGCGATATCGGTGAAGCCCGAAAGCCCTGAGCTGTATCTCACCGCGACTGCATCGAACCATCCGCATCTTCGGGGCCTGCCAGTGGTCGCACCGTACTCCCCGCCCACCCGGCGGAGCCGCTCACCCATCTCGTCGTTGAGTTCAGTGGGCATCGGCCCCTCGCCCACACAGGTGGAATACGCCTTCACCACGCCAACCACCCTGGTGATCAGTGCCGGCGGGATGCCCGCCCCCACGGAAGCTCCGCCAGCTATCGGGTTTGAGGACGTTACATACGGATAGGCGCCCCAGTCAAGATCCCTCATGGCGCCGAGCTGCCCCTCAAGCAGGATTCTGTCGCCTCGTCCCATGGCTTTGCGCACTTCGGCATAGCAGTCTACCACATGAGGCCTTACGGCCTTCAACGCCGGCCAGACCTGATCCAGCACATCGTCTGCCGACAACGCCTCAGCCCCGTACAGCTCTGAGAGGATCAGGTTCACTCTCTCCACGTTCACCCTTACGCGCTCAGCGAAGTAGTCCTGGTCCAGCGAATCGAACACCTGAATGCCAAAACGCCCCACCTTGTCGGCATAGGCCGGCCCGATTCCCCTCATTGTGGTCCCTATTTTGGATTTCCTGAAGGATTCCTCCGCTCTATCCAGGGCCACATGGTATGGCATCACCAGGTGAGCGCGATCAGCCACCATCAGCCTGTCCAGGCCCACGTGAGCTCCCGCAAGTGAGTTCATCTCATTCACCAGCGAGATCGGGTTGACTACCACTCCAGTTCCAATGAGGCATGAAGTATCCGGGTTGAATATCCCTGAAGGTATGAGATGAAGCCGGAACTCACCGTACTCGTTGATGACCGTATGCCCGGCATTGTCGCCGCCCTGGAACCTGATCACCATGTCGGAATCGGTCGCGAGGTAGTCTACGATCTTACCTTTGCCTTCGTCTCCCCATTGCGCGCCGAGGACAGCGGTTATGGCCATGGCCAGTCCACATCCTACTCATTTAAGCATTCAAGACAACGTCCCGCCAAGATAATCCCATCGTGTTCAGTGCGATTGGCGCAAAACGGCACAATGACAGGAGGCCCATTCCCCCGCCGATCGGCGTTGGGAGGCCCTCCCGAAGCCATGCCTTCTTAATTCTACCACCCAAGTATACACGGTGCAAATCCGCACCGCCCTGACTGACGCCCTGAAACCCGCGTGTCGCGAAACCCGTGCAGGCGCGAAGCATCACACCATGCCTGAGGGTCGGATCAGGGGATCTCGTCGGTAAGTGAGAGCGTAACCGGACCTACTTCTTTGATTGTGACTGGGAAGTGCAGTTCATGCATGCCATGCTCTAGGGAGACACCCTTGACACGCACCACGAGCTCGATTCCTGCAGGGAGTGACAAGGGCGAAGATGGGGACACATCGCCGGCGCCGAGGTCCGTATCGCCGAGACCAAATCTGATGTCTGCCGGCGGCACATCCCGCCCGTCGACGGCCATGGTTCCAGCACCAGTCAGATTCCCGGAAACCAGAGTATTCTTCAACTTGAACGCGAACCCGGCCTGCGTATTGGAAAGGCTCCCCCTCACGTAGATGCGCCTGACTATAGCATCAGGAACCGTGAACAACCAACATCGCCCCTTTCTCGTAACGCATAGAGCACCCCACTCTAGCCAATTAGTACGCGCGAGGCTGGAAAGGTATGACCTCATCATCGCTGCCGGGCGACCAGAGACTATCCCGTTCAAGGTAGTGCCTATCGTTCAGGCGAAGAAGCTTCCCTCGCACTGGTTCTGCCGAGGAGATCTCGGCAATTGTGAGGGATGCATTGCCCAGCGCGATCCTGCGGTGAGTTCCCACGTCAGCTCCGAGTATGAGGCAAATGAGAGCTTTCAGAACAATGCCGTGGGCCACCAGAACCACCGCCGCGTTTTCATGCTCCTTGATGACCGACCCAAGCATATTGGCGGCACGCGCCTGCACATCGAGAAGGCTCTCTCCCCCGAGATACTTGGTGGACAGAGGGTTGCGCCTATGCGCCTCTGCGAACTCCACATAGGTGGATAGCACCTCATCCCAGGTCAGCCCTGAAAGCCTTCCGATGTCAACCTCCATCAGCCTGTCATCGAACTCGATGGGGACCCTCAAGGCCTCCGCGATCGGTCGCGCAGTCTCTGCGGCCCGGGATTGCGGGCTCGCGTACACCAGAGAAACACGGCCAACCGAACGCGATTCGCCCATGTAGCGGGCGCCGGCCACCGCCTGCGCCCGCCCGAGATCAGACAGGGGCACATCAGAGCGCCCCTGGAGCCTGCGCTCACGATTCCACATAGTCTCACCGTGGCGGATCAGCATCAGTCGCGTCATGGCCTAGCCTCCGGTGGAGAGATCACGGATATCACCATCCGCTCACGGTTGAACACTCGCTTCCCCATTTCAACCACCTCTTCCAGGCTGAGCGCATCTGCAGCAGACACCCGGTCGAGCAGACTCATCTGCCGAAAGTGGTAGGTGAGGAAGTTGTAGGCGATGTATTCCAGAGAATTGAACCCACGAAGCATTGATCCCATGACCTTCCTGCGAGTAAGCTCAAACTCAGATTCACTGACGCCGTGGGCCAGGAAGGCCTCGATTCCCTGCACCACCCTATCTGCAAGCAGATAGGGGTCATGGGTCTTACCCTCAAATGTGACGAGCCCGTATTCCTTCTCGTAGTCGAAATCATCGTCGAAGGATGCGTCAAGCAGTCCCTCCTCGTAAAGCGCGTTGTACAGCTGGGAGCTCCGCCCAAGCATCATGTCGAGAAGCATCTCCATGCCCACGATCCTCCGGAGCAGGGCCTGCCCCTCATGGCCGATGTCATTGTCTTTGTAGCCGAAGCACAGTATCGGCTCTGATACAGCCATCCGCCGCTCTACTCGGGCGCTCCCCACCTCCTGTGGTTCCTCAGGATAAACCCTCTCCAGTGCAGGAACGGGGCCGAAGTCGCGCCCGTCTAGGACCTTGGCGGCAGCTTCAACCACCTCCGCTGGATCCACATCCCCCACCACGAACAGAGTCATATTGGACGGATGGTAGAATGCCCGGTAGCACTGGTACAGGGTCTCCTTGTTGATGCGATTAATGGATTCCACGGACCCCACTATCTCGACCCTAACCGGATTACGCTGGTACATCGACTGCAGCAGCCCATTCACCGCCTGCCAATCCGGGGAGTCGTCCATCATCCTGATCTCCTGCTCGATGATGCCCTTCTCCTTCTCCACGTTCTTGTCGGTGAAATGGGGCCTCATCACGAAGCCGAGCAGCGTATCAAGGGACGGCCAGAAGTTGTCAACGCATGAGAACAGATAGCCTGTCATCGTGTAGTTAGTGAACGCGTTGGAATATGCTCCTAGCTCCGAGAAGACGTCGTCGATGGATCCATCCTCTTCCTCGAAGAGCTTGTGCTCAAGGAAGTGGGCAATTCCGTCGGGAACCTGGATCACCTCGCCTGATCCGTCTATCCTGAACCTGCTATCAATAGATCCGAACCTGGTCGCTAACACTCCATACTTCTTCGCGAACCCGCTCTTTCTCAGGACGCATACCTCAAGGCCGCAGCCGAGCTTCGCCCGGGACACTTCCTCTCGAACCAGTTCTGATCTGTCTACGTGCATGCTAATCATGGCTCTCGCCCCCTTCGTCCCGGAGAAAGTAGGTGGTGTCCAGACGTATGGTCTGGGCCGCACTGACTACGTCCTGGAGGGCAATTGCCTCTATGGCCTGCGACAGCTGAGCGGGCGTGATCGATACCCCGTTCACGTCGCCCATGATCGCGAAATCGACCATCGCCGATGAGCTGTCCCTCATCATCTGGATGTCCCGGAGTATTCCCCTCCTGGTATTCTCCATCTCCTTCTCGTTGATGACGCCGGACTGCATGTCCGACAGCTGCTCGCCAACTATCTCCACTGCACGGTCTAGGGCATCGAAGTCGATTCCCGCGTTCACCCACAGGTAGCCCATGGTCTGATCAAGCGAAGAGTCGGCGAAATACGCTAGGCTCGCCCTCTCTCGAACGTTCTGGAACAACTTCGAGTGGGTATAGGCGCCGAACACCCCGTTGGCGAAGACCATCGCCGGGAAATCGGAGTCAGAGTATGTAGAGCCAATGCGATAGCCCATCACGAGGTGCCCCTGGCTGACGTCCATAGCCTCGACTATCCTGCGCGGATCTCGAGCCCGCTCATCCGCGCCGGCGCCCGGCTTCGCCGACTCGCGCGCAAACCGCACAGGCTTGGGATCGCGGTTCATATCGAACACCCTGGCCATGAGGTCGAGCACTTCCGCGCGGTCCACATCACCTACGACGAAGATGTCCATGGGCGACTCCGATATCACCTGCTGATGCTGGACGAACAAGCGCTCTGGCGTGATCGCCGCAATATCCTCCACCTTTCCAAGCTTGGGGATGGCGTACCGCTCACCGCGGCACATCTCCTCTACACACCGCTTGAAGGCGTAGGCCTGCTTCTCGTCGAGGATGCTCTCGATAAGCCTGCGGAGATTCTCCTTCTCCTGTTCCACATAGTCCGAACGGAGCACACCCCCTTCTAGGGCAGGATCGAATATGAGCTCTCTGAGGGTGACCATCGCCTCGGGCATCAGATCCTCACCTGCAGGCAAGTACTTGCCGTTGGCGACCTCGAGACCGAACACAATGAGCTGCCTCTCGCCCCTCTTGGAAACCCCTGCGCCCAAGGAGGCGCCATACAACCGATCGAGGCTCTGCATGAAATCCGAGGTCCTAGGGTATCTGGCAGTTCCACGCCTAGCAACTTGCGACAGAACTGCGTTCCACGCGGCGGTCTCCGCAGCGAGGTCTGAATGCAGCACAGCGGTGATACTGTTTGTTTTGAACTTCGGAGCACACATCACGTGCACTTCTATTCCGTTTGGGAGACTATCAACAGAGAAGAGCTCATCCAACACTAACCCTCCAGTCGTTCCGGCGCACTCGCGTGAGCGCCAGTGGAGCCAACGTATACTAGTATGACCCATGAAGGCTCGGCACTGCAATAGATGGGGCAGTCGGACGGCTCAAGTGGCGCTAACAAATGCGCATCCTCGACCGGCGTACCGAGTCTCTCAGAGGTCCAGTACGGATTTCGTACGCGCAATACTGGGGACCAGTACGGATTCCGTACGACGCCAAGGGCAAAACCGCCCGATGGCCATCGAAAACTCGGCAGTTCAGCCATTAACAGCATATATGCCCACATGCAGGGGGCGAAACTACCATATATTCGGTGCGTATGCGCCCTCCCCGTCCGCGTCAGCCACAATTCGTGCCTGGCGTTGTACGTATTCCGTACTGGCAGCACGACGAACCAGTACGGATTCCGTACAGCGTGCACGGAATGCACGGAATGCACGGAAGCACGGAATTGCACGGAACCACCGAGGGAAGCACAGAACAATCTTATCGCGAACCGATTCTTGGGGCTTGTTGGCGCTATCGGCAAGACGTGAGAGGAATTGTGGCGCCTTACCAGGGTGGGAATACTTCCTTCCAAAAGCGGACGTAGCGTGAAGGAGTTCTTCCATTGGCGTAGAATCACCATGAAGGATATGCCATCAAACCCAGTTCTCTGCTTGCTTTTTCGAAATGGAAGACGAGGGAGACGGGAAAGGAGGAAGGACTAAGGAGCGAAAGGACGGTAGGTAGGAAGGCAGCACAAGGCAACCGGAGTTGGAGAGTCTTTTGGGACAGGGTCAACCACACTGATGAGGAGGAGGTTGTTTATGATGTCCTGGTCAAGACGGGGGACTGGTGTTCTCCTGATGGCAGCGGCGCTCTGTGTCGCTGGCATGTCCTATGGCTTCGGCGTCACGGCGCTGGCGGCATCCTATTCCGAGGCCCCGATGCTGGCAACCCTGGTGAAGCAGGGGAAACTCAAGCCTCTGGATCAAAGGCTTCCGGAAAACCCTCTGCTGGTGCCTCCGGTGAAAGAGATCGGCGCATACGGCGGCGCGCTTCGCATTGCCATTCTGAGTCCGGCCGACATTGGAAACGTCCATTCGGCGCTTCTGAGTGAGCCACTCCTGCGCTGGAACCGCGATGGCAACAAGGTCGTTCCGAACCTGGCCGAAGCGTGGAGCGTGTCGGGGGACGGGCTGGTGTACACGTTCCGTCTCCGAAAGGGCGTAAAGTGGTCTGACGGCGCCCCCTTCACTGCCGACGATGTGATGTTCTGGTACAACGACATCGTCCTCAACAAAGACCTCTGTCCCACCACGCCTGCATGGATGATATCAGAGGGAAAGCCAGCCAAGGTCGAGAAGGTTGATGGTCACACCGTCAGATTCACTCTTGCCAAGCCAAACGCTGTCTTTGTGGAAAACCTGGCCTTTATGGGCGGAAACGCCGACAGCAACTCCATCATGGCGCGTCCCAAACACTATCTCAAGTCTTTCCACGCGAACTACACCCCCAAGGCCACCCTGGACGACATGGCCAAGAAGCAGGGGCTCGATTCGTGGTACGCGCTCTTCCAGGATAAGTGGGACTTCAGGACTAACCCGGATTGTCCTACGGTCGCCGCCTGGAGACCGCTCAACGCCCTCCGGGGCAAGGACTATCAGGCTCTGGAACGCAACCCCTACTACTGGAAGGTGGACCCCAACGGCAATCAGCTGCCCTACATCGACAAGATCGCGGTTCAGATCGTGTCGAACGTTGAAGTTCTGAACATGAAGGTCGCCGCTGGCGAAATCGACATGGACTGGGGACACATGACCCTCCCCAACTATCCATTCCTGAAAGAGAACGCCGATAAGGGCAACTACAAAGTACTGCTCTGGAACTCCACATTAGGCTCGAACCTGCAGTTCCAGTTCGACCTGAATCACAAGGATCCCGTGCTGAGGGAGATCTTCAACAACAGGCAGTTCAGGGCGGCGCTCTCCCTGGGCATCAACCGCGACGAGATCAACGAGCTGTGCTACATGGGCCTCGCAGAACCCAGGCACGCCACAGTGATGCAGGGATGCCCCTACTACACACCAGGCATTGACAAGCTGTACACCGCATATGATCCCAAGACGGCCAACGCGATGCTGGACGAAATGGGACTGGGCAAGAAGGGCAAAGACGGTTTCAGACTGCGTCCCGACGGCAAGCCCCTGGAATTGCTCATTGAGTATCCTCCGACCACAGAGTTCGGACCGTGGGGAGACGCCATCCAGCTCGTGACCAACTGCTGGCAGGATCTGGGCGTCAAGGCGGTCGCCAAGTGCATCGCCGATGGGACTCACGTCACCCGTTCTTCCACAAACGAGATGGACTTCACGGTTTGGGCGTACGGCAGAGGACTTCACCCCCTGATTCAGCCCACGTATCTGTTCCCCTCCGTTCCCAACCGCTCCACCGGAAGCGTCTTGTACGCCCAGTGGTATGCGACAGGAGGCAAGCAGGGTGAGAAGCCCAGCGGCGACATGCTCAAAGCCATGGAGATGTATGCCCAGTATGTAGTGGCTGTGGACGAGAACGAGAGGCTTCGCATAGGAACAGAGATTGTGAAGATCGCAGCGGAGAACATGTGGGGAATCGGAGTAGTGGGAATCGCGCCGGTTCCGATCGTGGTGAAGAAGAACGTTATCAACGTGCCTGAGAAGTCCACACGCGATTGGCTATTGATCCAGATCGCGCACACCAATCCCGAGCAGTACTTCATCAAGTAGACTGGTTCAGAATCTGTCGGGGTCAGCCCAGATCGGCTCGGCTCAGACCGCTCGTCGGCCGGCCCCGACTCCTCACTTCGGCTCCTCGCGCCAGTGCCGATATCGCTTGCCATGCGGAGGTGATCATGATGGTCGAAGGAACGCGCTGCGCCGCCGATCATGCCAACGATCATGTGAAAGTGAAGCTTGGCATCACGAAATTGCTCGAGGATCCAGGAAAGTATCTTGGCAGAATGTGCCCTGGCAGCGCGCATCGCGGCAGTGCGCATCGCGGCAGTGCGCATCCCGGCAGTGCGCATCGCGGCAGGCCGCGTGTGGGCCTCGTGGCCAACTACAATGCTGTAGACGAGCATGCCAGGCCGATCATCCAGCTCCTTCGCGAGCGCTCCGAAATCAGCCTGCGTGCGATCTACGTGGCCGAACACGGCCTTTGGGGATGCGAGCAAGCCGGCGTGAAACTGGGAGACTCGGTAGACGCATTCACAGGCGCCCAGGTCTTCAGCCTATATGGCGACACTATGAAACCAACACCCGAAATGCTCAGCGACATAGACGTGCTCGTGTGTGACGGAGCCGATATCGGCTCCCGTTACTGGACATGCCTTTCGACCATGGCCCTGTGCATCGAGGCAATGGCCCAGGCAGGCAAGCCCATAATCGTGACGGACAGGCCCAATCCCCTGGGCGGGGCGGCAGTTGAGGGAAACGTCTTGGACATGGAATACCACTCTTTCGTGGGGTTCTTTCGCATACCCATCCGCCACGGCATGACCCCGGGGGAGCTAGCGAGGCTGTTCGCCGGGGAATCGGACCTCGACGCCGACCTTACAATCGTTCCGATGGACGGCTGGACAAGGGACATGCTGTTCCCCGATACCGGCCACTTTTGGACTGCCACCCCGAACATGCCGGACTTCGAAACCGCGCTGCTGTATCCGGGGACGTGCCTGTTCGAGGGGACAGCTTGCTCTGAAGGTCGAGGAACTACGAAGCCTTTCAAACTCATCGGAGCGCCCTGGATCAACGCGATCGACCTCGCCGACCGGCTGAACAACATGGGCATAGATGGGGCGCGCTTCAGGCCGGCGCACTTCAGGCCGGCATTTTCAAAGCATGCCGGCGAGCAGTGTCAGGGAGTCGAGATATACATCACAGATCACGGGCGCATAAGGCCAGTGCATCTGGGTCTTTCCATGTTATGTACGATGAGGGAACAGCGCCCCGACCTCTTCGCCTGGAACGTCCCCTTCATCGACTTGCTGTCGGGCGGCGCCGATTTGAGGACCTGGATAGACGATGGTTCAACACCAGAGCAGATATTGAGCCGGTGGAGGCCGGGCATGAACCAGTTCCTGGGCGTTCGCGAGCGTTACCTGCTGTATGACGGCAGCAGCGGCGCGGGAAACAGGAGGCGATGATACGTTGGCCGGCTATGTCCTACGGCGCGTTCTCTACGCGATGCCAACTCTGATACTCATATCGATAGTGTCCTTCATAATCATCCAGCTGCCTCCGGGAGATTTCCTTACGTCGTACATCGCTCAGCTCAGTCAGACCGGCCAGACCGTGGATGAGGCCGCGATCGCGTCATTAACCAAGCGATACGGTCTTGACCAGCCGATGCACATACAGTACTTCAAATGGATGTGGGGCATGCTGCACGGTGATTTCGGCCAGTCCTTTGAGTGGAACATGCCTGTTAGTTCGCTGATATGGGAAAGACTGGGGCTTACAGTGGCGATCTCCGCTGCAACTATGCTGTTCACGTGGGCAGTGTCCTTCCCGATAGGCATCTACTCAGCGACTCATCAATACTCGTTTGGAGACTACTTTGTTTCCGCAGTTGGGTTCATCGGCCTGGCGACCCCTTCTTTCATGCTAGCCCTGATACTTATGTGGTTCGCGTACTCACATTTCGGGCAGAGTGTTGGCGGACTCTTCTCGCCCGAGTTCATGGAAGTCGGCTGGAGTTGGGCGAAATGTGCGGATATGCTGAAGCATCTGTGGATCCCGGTCATCATCATAGGTATGAGCGGCACAGCCGGCCTCATCAGGACGTTAAGAGCCAATCTCCTCGACGAGCTGGGCAAGCCCTACGTCGCCACAGCCAGAGCCAAGGGAGCGCCTGAGCGAAGGCTGCTCTACAAGTATCCTGTGAGGATCGCCATGATCCCTTTCATCAGCACAGTAGGATGGTCGCTCCCCACTTTGATCTCGGGCGAGACTATAACCTCAGTTGTGCTCAGTCTTCCCACAACAGGGCCGCTGCTTCTCAGGGCGCTTCAGAGCCAGGACATGTACCTGGCAGGCAGCTTCCTGATGCTTCTCAGCTCCCTTACGGTCATCGGGACTCTTACATCCGACATTCTGCTTGCCTGGGTGGATCCCAGGATCAGGTACGAGTAGGAGGCGAGCGCATGCGCGACGACAGGGTCCCCGTGCCGGGAGAGGAAGGCGAATTTGAGGGCGACGAGAGGATTTATGTGGCGTCTCAGTGGCAACTGACATGGTGGAAGTTCAGGAAGCACCAGCTCGCGAAGGTCAGCGGCATACTCCTCATCCTCATCTACCTGTCTGCGATATTCTGCGAGTGCCTGGCGCCTTACGATCCCAACACCTATAGCGCAGCGTGCATATACGCCCCTCCGCAGCAAATGCGCTTCGTTGACAGCCAGGGCAGATGGCACTGGAGGCCCTTCGTATACGGGTATCGAAGAGAGATCGACCCCGACACTCTGAGGAAGGTGTACATGCCAGATGAAGGCAAGATATACCCTATCTACTTCTTCACCAGAGGACAGCCCTACAAAATGTGGGGCTTCTGGCAGACTGACGTTCACCTCATGAGCGTTAAGGAAGGAAGCCTGTTCCTCTGGGGCGCCGACAGGATGGGCAGAGACCTGTTCTCCAGGGTGCTCTACGGATCGAGGATATCCACTTCAATAGGGTTGATCGGAGTGTTCATAAGCTTCGTCCTCGGAGTCATGATAGGCGGGTTTTCCGGCTACCTGGGAGGGGTATTCGACGTGATCGTCCAGCGCTTGATCGAGTTCCTCCGGAGCATCCCCACCACGCCGCTGTGGATGGGTCTGAGCGCTGCCCTCCCGCCACACTGGCCCCCTCTTCGGGTATACTTCGGCATTACAGTAATACTGTCCCTGATGAGCTGGACCGATCTGGCTAGGGTCGTAAGAAGCAAGTTCCTCTCTTTGCGAGAGGAGGAGTTTGTGGTGGCTGCAAGACTAGCAGGCGCCAGCGAATTCAGAATTGTGTTCCGGCACATGGCGCCGTCGTTTCTGAGTCACATCATCGCTTCCATCACCCTTTCGATCCCTGGGATGATCCTCGGAGAGACCAGCCTGAGCTTCCTCGGACTTGGACTGCGTCCGCCCGTCGTGAGCTGGGGTGTGCTGTTGCAGGAGGCTCAGAACGTGAGGTCAGTCGCCCTGGCGCCCTGGCTGCTGCTGCCGGGGCTGATGGTGATCGTAACGGTGCTGGCGTTCAACTTCCTCGGAGATGGACTCCGCGACGCGGCAGACCCGTATTCCAGGTGACATGACACAGCAGCAGCCAGGCCAGGTAAGGCCAACTCAGGTAGGGCCAGGTAAGGCGGGAGATGCCATGCATGACGAGTTGCTAGAGGTTGACGACCTCAGAACATATTTCTTCCTCGACGAGGGCGCCGTGAAGGCGCTCGACGGCGTGAGCTTCACGGTCAGGCGAGGAAGAACCCTGGGCATAGTCGGGGAGAGCGGGTGCGGAAAGAGCGTGGCCGCCCTATCTATCCTCAGGCTCCTGGGGCATAAGGGCAAGATCGTGAGCGGCAGCGTGAAGCTATACGGAGATGAATTCGGGCCGTTGGGCCATGTGGACCTGGCCAGGCTCAATCCAACCGGTCCCAAGATGAAGGCCATCCGCGGCAAGGACATCGCCATCATATTCCAGGAGCCGATGACATCCTTCTGCCCTGTCTACTCCATCGGCAACCAGATCATCGAGGCCATACTGCTCCACCAACACGTCCGCCCCGAGCAGGCCAGAAGCCGCGCCGTCGACATGCTCCGAAAGGTGGGCATTCCCCAGCCCGAACTGCGAATCGACGAGTATCCTTACCAGCTCAGCGGCGGAATGAGGCAGAGAGCCATGATCGCCATGGCCCTGTGTTGTCATCCCAAACTCCTCATAGCCGATGAGCCCACAACAGCGCTCGACGTGACCATTCAAGCCCAGATACTCGATCTCATGCGTTCACTGCAACGCGAGTTCGGGATGGCGATCATGCTGATCACACACAATCTGGGCGTGGTGGCGGAGATGGCGGAGGACGTGATCGTGATGTACCTCGGCCGAATCGTGGAGCGCGGCCCGGTGGATGAACTCTTCCACAACCCGCTGCACCCGTATACAAGAGCACTCATGAAGTCCATTCCGAGAATGGGAAGCGGCGCGAAAGGACGTCTTGAGTCCATAAAGGGAGCGGTGCCCGACGGCTACAACATACCTCACGGGTGCTCGTTTCATCCAAGGTGCCCCGAGTACCGGAAGGGGCAGTGCAATATGCGTGTTCCTGTACTCGCCGAGATGTCGCCGGGCCACCAAGTAGCCTGCTTGCTGTTCGGGGAGGTGAGCGCAGATGGATGCTGACGCCCTCGTGCAGGTGCGCAACTTGAAGAAGCACTTCCCCATTCGCAGAGGGGCCTGGAAGAGAGTCGCCGGATGCGTGAGGGCCGTGGACGATGTTAGCTTCGATATAAGGGAAGGGGAAACGCTCGGGCTCGTGGGCGAGAGCGGTTGCGGCAAGACCACCGCCGGGCGGTGCATACTGCGGGCCATCGGTCCCACAAGCGGAAAGATCCTCTTCAGGCGGAGGCGCGACGAAGAGCCCGTTGATCTGGCAGCACTGAACAAGAGCGAACTCAGGGCGGTACGTAGAGACATGCAGCTTGTGTTCCAAGACCCCTACTCCTCCCTCAATCCGCGCATGACCGTCAAGGATATCATAGGCGAACCGCTCCTAGTTAACAGAGCGGCCAGGGGCGCAGAACTCGACGCGCGCGTGGCCGATCTCATGGAAAGGGTGGGGCTCAGGCCCGAGTATATGGCGAGATATCCCCATGCTTTCAGCGGAGGTCAGAGGCAACGGATCGGAATCGCGAGGGCCTTGGCCCTCAACCCGAAGCTGATCGTATGCGACGAGTCAGTGTCGGCTCTCGACGTGTCGATTCAGGCGCAGATACTCAATCTCCTTCAGGATCTCCAGGATGAGCGCCGTCTGACGTACCTGTTCATCGCCCACGACCTCAGTGTCATCGAGCACATAAGCGACCGAGTGGCCGTGATGTATGTTGGTAAGATAGTGGAACTAGCCGAGTCGTCCGAGCTATTCACATGTCCCAAACACCCATATACTGAAGCCCTGCTCTCCGCGGCGCCGAAACCGGATCCCCGGCTCAAGACCGCTCGTATCCTGCTCCAAGGAGAGGTGGCGGATCCGGCCGACCCGCCATCGGGATGCTACTTCCATCCGCGATGCGCCTACGCCAGCGAGATCTGCAGCAAAGAAGCGCCCGAGTTGAGAATGGTCGGCGCGCGCGCCAGTGGCGCCGGCATCGGAGGCGGAAGCGAGCGCCTCGTAGCCTGTCATCTCGCGGAAACTCTCGAGCTGGCTGGGATGGGCGCGTCGCGCGAGTGATATGGCAGTATAGACGACCACGGGAACGGGCACGCCTGAAGGCGTGCCCGTTCATCAGTTCTTCGCACGTATCGTACTGCCGCGCGACTCCCCATCGCTACACGGTTTTCCACTTTCCGCGCGCAACGTAGTGCGTGTGCAGCAGTTCGTGGGAGCGCTCTCCCAGCGGAGCCTTCAAGAACTCCTCGTATAGCTGCTTGATTGCTGGGTTCTCATGGGACTTCCTCATGGGCATGCCCCGGTCGGCCTGATATGTGGCCGCGATCCGTTCCAGCCGCCTCTCGGTGTTGGTCCCGATGGGCTGCCCGCCTCCGCCGATGCACCCGCCTGGGCATGCCATGATCTCGATGAAATCGTAGGCCGCCTCGCCTGAGCGCACCCTGTCAAGGAGCTTGCGGGCGTTTCCGAGGCCGTGGGCCACCGCAACGCGAACGGTTGTGCCTGCCAGGTCCACCTGCGCCTCCTTGATTCCCTCGAACCCTCTCACCGCTTCGAAATCCAGCGAGGGCAGTTCCTTGCCTGTGACCACCTCGTACACCGTTCTGAGGGCCGCCTCCATCACACCGCCGCTGGCGCCGAAGATCACGCCTGCACCAGTGCTTATGCCCAGAGGAGCATCGTAATCCTCGGGTTCAAGGCATGACACGTCGATCCCCGACTCCCGTAGCATCCTGGCGAGCTCGCGGGTGGTAAGCACGGCGTCGACATCCTTGTAGCCGGAGGAACGCATCTCAGGCCTCTCGCACTCGAACTTCTTCGCGGTACATGGCATGATCGAGACCACGAACACATCCTTCGGGTCGATTCCGGCCTTCTCAGCGTAGTAGGTCTTGGCCAGGGCGCCGAACATCTGCTGAGGCGACTTGCACGTCGACAGGTTCGGCAACATCTCAGGGTAGAAGTGCTCGATGAACTTGATCCATCCAGGGCTGCAAGAGGTGATCATGGGCATTGCGCCTCCGTGTTTGATCCTCTCGAGCAGCTCGTTGCCTTCCTCGATGATTGTTAGGTCAGCTGTGAAGTCGGTGTCGAACACCCGGTCAAACCCGAGCGCCCGCAGGGCCGCTACCATCTGTCCGGTCACGATGGACCCTGGAGCAAGCCCGAACTCCTCGCCAAGGGACACCCTGATGGCGGGGGCAGTCTGGACCACAACGTGCTTCTTCGGGTCTGCAAGCGCGTCCCACACCGTTCGCGTGGAATCCACCTCAGTCAGAGCCCCGGTTGGGCACACAAGCACACACTGGCCGCAGTTGGTGCAGATGGCCTCTCCAAGAGGCAACTCGCCTGCTGGGCTCACCACGCTCGCGAACCCGCGACGAGCGAGGCCTATGGCCGACACTCCCTGCACGTTCTCACATACCGATATGCACCTGCGGCAGAGGATGCACTTGTTAGGATCACGGACAATCGACGGCGACGAGCGGTCAACAGGGTGCTGTCCCTTCTCGCCCTCGAATCTTATCTCCCTGATCCCCATGGACTCCGCCATGCTCTGCAGTTCGCAGGATCCACTTCTCGTGCACGTAAGGCACTCATATGGGTGGTTCGAGATAATGAGTTCCAGCACCGCACGGCGGGCGTCCCGCACCGTCTTGGTATTGGTGTGGACAACCATGTTCGGAGCAACTGGAGTCACGCACGAGGCGGCCAACGTCCTGGCGCCCTCGATCTCCACGACACACATACGGCACGAACCTATCACGTTGATGTCCTTCAGGTAGCAGAGGGTGGGGATATTCACGCCCGCCTGCCCCGCAGCCTCGAGAACGCTAGTGCCGGCGGGTACCGTGACTTGGCGCCCGTCTATGGTGAGAGTAACATCGCCCATTCGTATCACTCCATTCTCGCGGTCTTAGGACTCGCGGACATCGCACTGGAAACAGCGCGACGCCTCCGCCACCGCCATATCCTCGGAGAGCCCAATCTCAACCTCTCTGAAGTTCCGCTGCCGCTCCGATACGGGTATCTCAGGCATGACACATCTTCTGCACTGCTCCTCAATGAGAGTGCCCACAAGAGCCCTGTCGGCATCGTCGCTGATCGCCTTCGCCTCAACCCACGAACTCCCGCCGAGGAACTCGTCGATTCTCATCGCCACGTCCCTGCCTGCACCTATCGCGCCAACCACACTCCATGGGCCGGTCACGCAGTCGCCACCGGCGAACACCCCTGGGATGCTCGTCTCCATGGTCTCGGGATCAGTGACCATCAGCCCGGATTTCGTAGTAAGCAGACCCTCCTGCCCCGGCGCTGCCACAGGCATGAACCCGCCCTCAACCGCCTGTCCGATCGCGGGTATCACGGAATCCACATCAATCACGAACCGCGAGGCCTCAACTGGGACTGGGCGTCTGCGCCCTGACCTATCGAACTCCCCCAGTTTCATCCTGACGCACTCCATCTGGGCCACTCGGCCGTCGCGCCCAATGATCTTGGTAGGCGCGGTGAGGCAGTGGATCTGGATCCCTTCCTCGATCGCAGCTTCGATCTCAACTGGGTCAGCAGGCATGTCAGCCTGTAGCCTCCTGTAGATGATGTGCACCTCGGATGCGCCCAGCCTGAGAGCAGTGCGGGCAGCATCGATCGCAGCGTTTCCACCGCCCACGACCGCTGCCTTCTTCCCGACCTTGGCCGGCTTGCCCAGAGCCACATCGCGGAGGAAACCCACTGCTGGATAGACCCCCTCGAGCTCCTCGCCGGGAACACCAAGTTTCTGATTGCCATGAGCGCCGATTGACACGAATACGGCATCGTACTCCGCCCGCAGCTGATTGAAGGCTACATCCTTCCCAACCTTGGTGTTCAGGCGTATCTCAACGCCCTCGTGGACGATCGCGTCGATCTCCGTCTGTAGCATGTTCTTGGGCAGTCGATAATCGGGAATGCCTACCGCAAGCATGCCGCCCGCAACGGGCAGGGCCTCGAACACGACAGCCTTGTGTCCGAACTGGGTCAGGTAGTGAGCCGCTGAGAGACCTGCAGGCCCTCCACCTACTACAGCCACTCGCTTGCCAGTTGGAGGCGCTAACTCAGTCTTGTAGCCGTGCCCATGGGAGATCTCCCAATCGGCTGCGAACCTCTTGAGCGCCTTGATCGCCACAGGCTCGTCGAAGGTTCCACGCCGGCACTTCGATTCGCACGGGTGATCGCACACTCTGCCGCAAACCGCGGGGAATGGGTTGGTGGCCCTGATCATCGCCACAGCCTCGTCGAACTTCCGCTCCTTGATCAGAGCGACGTACCGCGGGACATCGACACCTGCTGGGCACGAGTTCTGGCACGGTGAGTAGAACAGTGTCGCACAGGAAGATGCAGGGCACTTCTTATGCCTGATGTGCTCGTCGTACTCATCGCGGAAGTATCGGATCGTTGACAGCACTGGGTTCGGCGCGCTCTGTCCGAGTCCGCACATGGCTGTGGCCTTGATCTGCTCACCTAGGTCGATGAGGAGTTCCACATCGCCCTCGCGCCCACGACCTTTCGTTATCCGGTCGAGAATCTCAAGCATCCTCTTGGTGCCGATGCGGCATGGAGCGCACTTCCCACACGATTCGTCTTGGATGAACTGCATGAAGAACTTCGCCAGATCCACCATGCATGTGTCTTCGTCCATGACGATGAGCCCTCCGGAGCCCATCATCGTGCCTAGCTCTTTGAGAGATTCGTAGTCAATCTGCGTGTTGAGGAACTGAGCGGGAATACAACCGCCCGACGGACCGCCGGTCTGAGCGGCCTTGAACTTCTTACCGTTGGGTATCCCGCCGCCGATGTCGAAAATGATGTCGCCTAGAGGAGTCCCCATGGGAACCTCAACAAGGCCGGTATTGTTTATCTTCCCAGCCAAAGCGAACACCTTTGTTCCCTTGCTTGTGGCCGTGCCGATTGATGAGAACCACTCGGCCCCGCGGAGGATGATCGGAGCGATGTTGGCATTGGTCTCAACGTTGTTGATCAGCGTGGGCTTGCCCCAGAGCCCGGCGACCGCTGGGAACGGCGGCCTAGGCCTTGGCTCACCGCGGCGGCTCTCAATGGAGGTCAGAAGAGCAGTCTCTTCGCCGCACACGAAAGCTCCAGCGCCAACCCTGATATCGACATCGAAGTCGAACCCCTTGCCGAAGATATCGTGCCCCAGCAGCCCATACTCCCTGGCCTGCTTCATAGCATGCTGCAGGTGGGCCACCGCCAGCGGGTACTCGGCCCTAACATAGACGTAGCCCTGGTTCGCCCCTACTGCGTACCCGGCGATGGACATCGCCTCGATGATCGAGTGCGGATCGCCCTCAAGCACCGATCGATCCATGAACGCGCCTGGGTCACCCTCATCCGCGTTGCACACGACGTACTTAGGCGTGCCAGTGGCCTTGTAGGTGAACTCCCACTTGAGCCCGGTAGGGAACCCTGCGCCGCCGCGCCCACGGAGGCCGGATTTCTTGATGGCATCGATCACCTGCTCGCGCGTCATCTCTGTCATGGCCTTGCCGAGAGCAGCGTAGCCATCCCGCGCGATATACTCATCGATGTTCAGAGGATCTATCACTCCGGTGTTTCTCAGAGCTATCCTCTCTTGCCTGCTGAAGAAGCCAATGCCCTCCTGGGTCTCTACCTTCTTCCCCTCGGTGGGATCCTCATAGAGAAGCCTCTTCACTATGCGCCCCTTCACTAGATGCTCAGTTACGATCTCCCTGACGTCTTCAGGCGTAACCTTGCGGTACAGAACCCCTTCTGGGTAAACCACAACAATCGGGCCAAGGTCGCATGGACCCATGCACCCGGTCACTACCACCTGTATCTCTCGCCCGATGCCGGCGAGCGCGATCTCCGCCGTGAGCGCCTCCTGCACCGCCTTGCACCCGGAGGATATGCACCCAGCGCCGCCGCACACCAGCACGTGCGCCCGAACAAGATCCATTCGTATTCCTCCCTCGCACAGTAGGTATGGAGTAGTGCTAAGAGTATTTCTTCAGAATCGTGGCCACGCGGTCAGGCTTCATCCTGGCGAATATGTCTTCGCCCACAGTCATCACAGGACCAAGACCGCACGCGCCCATGCACCTCATCACCTGAATCGAGAAAAGACCGTCTGGAGTGGTGTCGCCAGCCTTGATTCCGAGAACACCCTCGACCTTATCGAGGATCTTGTCGCCTCCCCGCACGTAGCAGGCGGTCCCAAGGCACACGCCGACTTGGTGCTTGCCCTTTGGCTTGGTAGAGAACAGAGCATAGAACGTGATGACGCTGTACACGTCGGCCATTGGAACATCGAGCCCCGCAGCCACCCTCTCCTGGACCTCCATGGGAAGGTAGCCAACTACCTGTTGGACCTCATGAAGGCACGGAATGAGAATGCCGCGTTGACCACTGTACTTGGCGATGATCTGATCCACCCGGCTCCACTGCTCGGGCGTGATCTCGCCGGCGCACTTGCATTCAGCGCAACCCATAGTCCCCAAAACCTCCTCCGCAGACCATACGAACCTCGAAACTCCATTGCATGTTTCGTGCCAATTCCGGATGCCCCACATAGGCCAGCCCAGAGCGGGTTGAAGCAATGCCCCGCTCAACCGCATGATGCATCCTTGCATCGTTAGTGATGCCTTTCACGTGAGTATGCGTGCACGTTGTATACAGAATACGTCACTACGCACTGCTACCGAAGGTTCCAGATGCACAAAGGCGGCTCTTCCACTGCCGATGCTGCCGCGCATTACCAGATGCGAACCTGCATCAGCCCCGGTCAGGTGCGTCGTGTTTCAGGTATTTCTGCATCTTCCGCACCACCGTTGACTGGTTCACTCCGAGCGCTCTTGCCATCGAGTAGGTGCTTCTGCACGATTCGGAAGCACGCTCTACAAGCTGCCTCTCTACCTCTTCCACGGCCGTGCGAAGTGGCACAACCTTCGAGATCTTCACGCCAATGTCCTCTACGCAGAACCCACTCCTGATCTGCTCCGGAAGGTTGCCTATCCCGACCACGCGCTGATCCACCGTAACCACCAGAAACTCAATGGCGTTCTCCAGCTCACGAACGTTTCCCGGCCACGCGTATCGTTCCAGCGCCTCACGGGCCTCCCGGGATAGCTCGCGCTCGCGTCCGTGCTTGGCGTTGTATTTCTCGAGGAAGTGGTAGACTAGGGGGGCGATGTCCCCAACCCGATCTCGAAGCGGCGGTATGTGGATTGGGATCACGTTCAGCCTGTAGTAGAGGTCGTTCCTGAAGAGGCCCTCCCTCACCGCCCGCTCCAGATCTCTGTTGGTTGCAGCCATCACGCGGGCATCCACCTTAACCTGTTTCGTGCCTCCCACCCGGACAAATCTCCTGTCCTGCAGCGCCTGAAGCAGCTTTACCTGAAGCCCCATCGGCATTTCGGAGATCTCATCGAGCAGCACCGTGCCGCCTGAGGCTAGCTCGATCAGGCCGGGTTTGCCTTCCTTCCGCGCGCCCGTGAACGCGCCTTCCTCATACCCGAATAGCTCAGATTCCAGCAGAGCCTCGGGTATGGCGCCACAGTTTATCTTCACGAACGGACCGTTTGCCCGGTTGCCAGTGCGATGGATGTACCTCGCAACGACCTCCTTGCCAACGCCGGATTCGCCGGTTATCAGAACGGTTGAGTTCACATTGGATATCTTGTGAATAAGCGCAAGAATCTGCTCCATCGCTGGGCTGTAGGCAACCATGTCGAGCGCATCCGCGCCTGCCTCGAATCCCGAGGTTCCGACCGGAACCCCTCCGCCAAGAGCGACTTCGCATCCATGCTGTCCCTTTCCAGCCGTCGCCTCAGGCCGCTCGGCTCTTGCCCTGATGAGGTGAGGTAGGCACGCCCCCGCATCTGCACGGCCCATGGCAACTGCACAGGCCTTCTCCCGGCAGGATGAGTAGCCACACGCCCCGCAGTCTAGTTCGTCAGCTGAGGTAAGTCTCCCCATGGAAACCAAGGCGGCTCGAATATCCGACTCGGACGGAGGCTTCCCGTCAAGGGCCAGAGGAGCGAAATCCCTGGCCACGACGATGTGCTTCGAAAACACGGCCTCACTTCTGTAGGACGTTTCCCTCACCGACGCCACGTACCTCGAAACCGCCTCGCGCCTCTCCCAAGTGGAGCAGGCGCTGGGGTAACCCGCTCCTTCCATGCAGCTCACGCAGAACGACAGGTGCACCACCGCCCCGCCGAGTCGATTCGCGGCGATTGCGTCCAGAGCCTCCAAGCATGCATCCCTGCCAGCTGCCGCAATGATCCCGGGAGGCGCCTGAGACTCGATCAGCCCAAGAGCGCGGATCAGTCCCTGTGGGAAGTCAAGCTCACGCCCTGGCCCCCGGGCCATGACGTCCGGTGCAGATGGCTTGCACTGCTCTGGATCTATGCCGTTCTTCTCGAACATGTGTGAAAGATCCGAATATAACAAGGCTACATCCGGACTGCCGTTAACGCCAGATTCTGACAATTCCAGTTTGGCGGCGGGACACGGCCCTATGAACACAACCCTTTCCTCTCCGGCAGCCCTCGCAGCCCGCGACGTGGCTGTCATCGGCGAGACCACTGGGGCGAGCGATTTCGCAAGCTCCGGTCTGTGCAGCTCGATCAGGGCAACGGCTGCGGGGCACACGGAGCTGATCACCACATCGCTGCGGCGTCCAGCTGCCCCAATCCACTCCCTGTACGCCGGCAGGATGAGTTCTCCACCGAGCGCAGCCTCCCAGACCGAAGCGAAGCCAAGCTTACGCATTGCCCCAATGATGCGCTCAGGATCGACCGTGGGAAACGCGCCTGCAAAGCCAGGCGCCACAATGGCAGCAGTGTGGCCCCTGCAGATCAGGTTCTCCGCCATTGCCGAATCATCGGCGATCTGCTTGGCGCCGGAGTGGCACACACGGACGCAGTTGCCACAGCCTATGCACTCCCCGCTGATGACCCGAACAACGCCATCCTGCAACTCCAGAGCCTTCACTGGGCATGCTCGGACACATGCGTAGCATTGCCTGCACTTGTCGTCGCACGTGGTAATAAGCTGCAATGACCTGCCCTCCAGTCTCGCGGCGGCCTGATGCGAATTCGCATCGGCGCCCTGAGGACATTATACCATGGTCCCCAATACGACGCAGCCAGCCTTGGCCCGCTGTGCTATAATCCGTATATGCATCCACAGTTGGGAGGTTGGAGATCACATGCAGCGGACAAGGGTGGCAGTAATCGGATACGGGAATGTCGGGCGAGGTGCAGCAGACGCCGTAGCTGCATCGCCCGATTTCGAGCTCGCGGGGATCATCCGCCGCCGCGCAGCGAGTGGCGAAACGCTTCACGGGCAGGGCTGGGAAGCGCCCGCAGTTGAGAGAATCGCAGACCTAGGAGGCGCCATCACAGGAGCCCTGGTGTGTGCCCCAACCCGCGAGCTTGCCAGGTCGGAGAAGGCGCTTCTGGAAGCGGGAATAAGCACTGTGGATAGCTTCGATGTGCACGGCGACGCCATGCTCGCCCACAGGGAGGAGCTTATTCCGTGGGCACAGGCAGGAGAATCGGTGGCGGTGATCGCGGCTGGTTGGGATCCCGGCGCCGACTCCATGGTCCGGGCTCTCATGGAGGCCCTGGCCCCAAGCGGGATAACCTACACCAATTTCGGCCCTGGAATGAGCATGGGCCATTCGGTCGCAGTCCGCGCCATTCGCGGAGTGGTGGATGCTATATCCATTACCCTCCCGGCAGGCTGGGGCAAGCACCGCCGAGCCGTGTACACGGTCTCAGACGGCAGTAGGCCTTTCCAGGATATCGAGTCTGAGATACGCCATGACCCATATTTCGTCCACGATCAGACCGACGTATTCCAGGTAGAGTCGATCTCTGGTCTATTCGACACCGGCCATGGAGTGGTGATCGATAGGAAGGGAACATCTGGCGCTGCCGCTAATCAGATACTCAAGTGGGAACTGCACGTGTGCAACCCGGCGTTCACGGGGCAGACCATGCTCGCCGCGTTGAGGGCTGGACTCAAACAGAGCCCGGGGGTGTACGCCATGCCTGAGCTTCCCGCCGCCCACCTGCTGCCCATTTCGATAGAGGAGACGATAAGGCGACTCGTGTGATCCTATCCTCGGCTCATCCCAAAGCGACGCGGTTCTTGCCGCCTCGCTTTGCTTTGTACATAGCACAGTCGACAGCCTTAGTGAGCTCATCGACCGTCGCGCCAGCAACCGGATACGACACGACGCCAATGCTCACAGTGGTGGTGACAGGCTCTCCATCTATGTGCAATGGTGAGTTCTCGACACGGGTCCTTAGGCGTTCAGCCATTATGGCGGCATCTCTTAGATCAGTATCGGGGAGTATCACCATGAACTCGTCGCCAGCGTACCTCGCCGCGATATCCGACTTGCGGATGATGGCTTCGACAGATCGAGCCAGCTCCTTGAGGTGAAGGTCTCCATAAACATGCCCGTACCTGTCGTTGACGAACTTGAGCGAATCCGAGTCGAGCATAACTAGGGACACAATCCCTCCGCGCCTCTTTGCCTGCTCCATTTCCTTCTCGAGGATATCGCCGAAGAACCTGTAGTTGCCAAGGCCCGTAAGGTCGTCGGTAAGGGACAACTCGCGCGCCCGCTGGTAGAGCCTTGCGTTCTCCACAGCCACTGCGGCAGTTGCGGCAATTGTGGTGAGAAGCTCCAGTTCCGCCTCGCCGAAGGCGTTGGCGACATAGCTCTGCGCGGATATCGCTCCGATAACGCGCGAGCCAATCTTCATCGGAACGATCAGTATAGATCTGGTGTTGCCATCTTCCACATTGCCGATATTGATAGAGCCCTCCACCGCGCCACCCTGAACCGAGCTAACAAGGATCGGCTCTCCGCTCATGATCACTCTGCCAGTAAGCCCAACCCCCACCGGGTGTCTCTCGATCGGATACCGTTCGCCCCTGTCCATGGCAAAGGCCATTTCGAACTCGCCCTCCTTCGCGTGATACAAAGCGACGAAGAACGCCTCGGCCATCAGGACCCGGCTGACCTCACGGTAGATCTTCTCGAACAACGCCTCGGGCTCAAGCACGGCCACAATGCCATGGGATATCTGGCTCAGAATCGACAGGTACTCCTCTCTCCGTCGTGCATCCTCCAATAGCCAGATATTCGCCACAACCACACTCAGCTGCTTGGCCAGGGATTCCAGGAACTCCCGATCCTCCGCGGCGAACACGGCGCCTTCCCGGGTATTCCCGAAGGAAATCGCGCCCATGAGTTCGGAACCAGCGAACAGGGGCGCCGCTAATGCGCTTGATACTCCCGCCTCAATGAACTCAGGTATACTGCCTGAGTCGGAGCGGTAATCGGCAGTGATAATAGTAGTCCGTAGTTCAATGGCACGACCGATGGCGCCATCCCCCGGTTCGATGAAGCGGCCCTGAACCGCGCTTGGCGCGTTCCGGGATGCGCGAACCATGAACCGGCCTTGCCTGTCCCTGAGCGCAATCAGACCTGCGCTCACCTCAAGCACAGCAAGTCCACCATCCAGAATCAGCTCAAGCGTTGGAGTCAGCGCCAATCCGGAGCCTATCTCCCTTGCGATATTGGCGACCACCCTATCCCACCGAGCCTGCCTCTCCACACGAGTGCGTTCGGCCTCAACCCATGCCACCGACCGCTGGAAAGCCTGGGCCAGAAGGCCTATCCCACATGATGCGAACACCAGGAGCGCGCATCTGTAAGGGAGAATCCAGGCAGGCCACATGCCAGATCGCCACGATGAGTAGCTGGCGCCGAAGTAGGCGGCCGCCATAATCATGCCCAGCGCGGAACATGGGATAACCGACTCGTGAAGGGAGGCCGCCACAAGAGAGATGACGAAAAGGAAGAAGGCATCACTCGCAAGCCCACCGCCAGAGTGCACGATCGTGGTGATGAGCAGGGTATCAATGGCGGCTGCGACCAGGCCCGCCCAGCGGAACCGGGGCTTGCATTCAATGGAACCGATGTAGATGGCCGCAGCGGCGGCAGGCACAACCGTGAGGATCAGCGAGGGTCTCGCACCTTTGGCCTTCATGGCGAACATGATGCAGGATAGGTAGACCACGGCCCTTAGCATGACCGTGCCTGCGTCAGAGACACGAGCTACGGAGCCACACTGAATCAGACCGGATCCCGAATGGGCCGGTCCTGCGCGCCTCGCATGGTCACGATCTGCTGCCATCCCACACCACCGCTGCCTTTCGCCCAGGTGATCAGGCCTTGACCGCCGATGCCTCTGGTAGCCGAATCTCGCCAGCCTTCTTGAGGGACATGACAACGATAGCAGGGCCGATCGCCTCGAACAGCAGAACTCCTGGAATGACCATCGATGCGATCATCTCGCTCTGTTCGGGCAGCGCCGCGCAGGCTGCAACTGCTAATGCCGCCGCAAGGCCGGCCTGTGGAAGCAGGGACACTCCTAGGTACCGACGCACTCCCCTATCAGCACCAGACAGCGCGGCGGAAATCCACACTCCAACGACCTTGCCAAGGGCCCTAGCCACAACGTACGCAAGGAAAAAACCAAGAGCGGCCCAAAGGGACCTGAACCTCACCGGCACTCCTGCCAGGCAGAACAGAAGCACGTATATGGGTGGAGAGAACCTATCGACAGCCGCAAACACCTTCCTGCTGCCAACCACCAGATTGGATACAGTTACGCCCAAAACCAGCGACGCAATGATTGGAGAAACATGCATCCTTCCGGATAGCCCCGAAGTGAGAAGGATGGACCCCAGCACAATTACAATGAGTTCATCAGCCCCTCGGGCGTACTTGACGAAGAAACCGAGGGCGATTCCTACGACCACGCCGACAACGGCTGAACCAAGCACCTCCCAGGCGGAGATGCCGATTACCCCTGTTAGGGTGCGGGAAACCACTCCATCGGGCAGCGCTCGCGCAACTGCAATTGCCATTGCGTACATCAGGATACACACCGAATCATTCATCGCCACCACCGAAACAAGAGCTTGCGTTAGGGGACCTTCGGACTTCTGCTTCCTGGCAATCATGATCGTGGTGGACGGCGCCGTCGCAGCAGCAATGGCCCCTAGGATGAGGCCGAGCCCAGTTGGCTGGCCGAGCAGATGCGCTGCTCCGGCCACGGCTGCCAGGCTCCCGACCGCCTGCGCGACCGTTATGCCAACCACGCTGCGTGGGAGAGCGCGAAGCCTCTCGACCTCCAGCTCGCCGCCTATTACGAATGTGATCAGGGCGAGGCCGATCTCTGCCACAAACCCGGCGCCGGCTGCGCTTATCGAGCCGCCCAGGCCTGGCCACGCATGCCCCAAAACCAGCCCAGCCACTAAGTAGCCTATGACAGATGAAAGGCCGGACCCGGAAGCTATTCTCCCGACCGCCAGACCTGAGAGCATGAGAACTCCAATGGCCAGAACACTGCTCATCCTGAATCTCTCCGCGAACCCTAGTCGTTATTGATCCGGGTCAACGTTGCCAGAGTGGCGTTTGGGGAACCCCACCGCTCTCCCTACTGGCACAGTGAACAAGAGCCCAGCGCCTGGGCGGGTCAGGTCACCCACGACGCTCTCCACAGCGCCGATAGCCTCATCAACCTTGTCGTCGGGAAGGAGAGCGAAAATGGTCCGGTTGAACGGTCGGCTTTCGTTTAGATGATGGCGCAGGGCTGCGAAGATTGGTATGGATGAGTTCCCTATCTCGGAAATGGTGCGCCCCATGCCTACACTTTCTATGCAGGTGGCACCGGTTATCCCGGCCCTGAGGAAGGCCGAAAAGAGGTCATCGAGGAAGGTCGTATCATTCAGTACAACGAACAGAACCTGCAAGTTCCTTCCCTCCAAGATGGGTGCAACTTCTTACTTAACTATAGTGCAGCCAGATATCGATGACAAGACATGCCTACAATATCGCAAGGAACCGCAGTGCACCATTGCCGCCCGTGTGAAGGTATTCCGCAGAGATGGGAGAATACACGACATTCAAATGAGCAAGGGCGGTGGACGCGACGCGGAACACGATAAACGTTGGAATGCTAGGTTTTGGAACAGTCGGCGCCGGGGTTTACAGGGTCCTGGCCGAAAACGCAGCAGAAATCGGCGCAAGAGTGGGGCGCCCAGTGCGCATCTCCAGGATACTGGTGAAAGATCCCACAAAGCCAAGGCCGCTCAGGTTCGATAGGTCCATTATAACATGTGATGCCAGTGATATCCTGTCGGATCCAGATATCGATATCGTCGTGGAACTTATCGGAAATTCGCATCCTGCACTTGAGTACACACTGCAGGCCATCGGAAATGGGCATCATGTCGTCACAGCCAATAAGGAGGCGATTGCGAAGTATGGCGACAGAATATTCCAGGCCGCAGCCTCTTCGGGAGTAGATGTAAGGTTCGAGGGCAGTGTGGCCGGCGGAATACCGATCATTCGCTCCATCGTCGATTCCCTGGCAGCGAACAGGGTGGAGAGCATTTTGGGCATAGTGAACGGCACTACCAACTTCATTCTCACTCAGATGACCGAGAATCACACGGAGTTCGGCGATGCGCTCTGCGAAGCTCAGCGACTCGGCTACGCCGAGGCCAACCCGAGCGATGACATTGAGGGCTACGACGCGGCCTACAAGACAGCCATTCTGGCCTCGGTGGGATTCTCCGCGCAGGTCGCCCCGGAGATGGTCTCCCGTGAAGGCATATCTCGCATCCACGCATTGGACATCGGGTACGCCCGGGACCTCGGATATGTGGTCAAGATGGTGGCCTGCGCAAGGAGGCGTTGCAGCGGCCTTGAGCTATGGGTGCGGCCCACTCTTGTGCATGAGGCCCATCCTCTGGCGTCTGTTGCCGGGGCTTACAATGCGGTAATGGTTAGGGGCAACGCATCAGGCGATCTCATGTTCTCAGGGCGTGGCGCGGGCGATCTTCCCACCGCCAGCGCAGTGGTTGGGGATATCGTGGAGATTGCCGAGGGAATCGTGCACTCCCGGGGTCCTCGCACATGGCGGTCGGCAGGCAGTCCGGCGCCAGTGTACCCCAATGACGAACTCGAATCCAGTTTCTACATCCGCACAGTGGTCGACGATTCCCCTGGAGTTCTTGCCTCCATTGCGGGCGTATTCGCAACACTAGGCGTAAGCCTGCAATCGGTGATCCAGAAAGGCAGGAAGAGGCCAGTCGATGTGGTGTTCATTACCCACCCTGCCAAACTCGGAGCTGTTCGGACAGCGGTGGATCAGATCAAGGCAGGCAGGTTTGTCCACGATGTTCCAGCCGTCATCCCAGCCCTCGATGATCCCGAGTGGCGGGGCGCCCTTAGCTGATCGGTCTGTTCCCGCCGGACCGCGTCAACCACGCAACACTAATTGGAGGCAGCGACATGTTCGAGAGTCTCATCGACATAACCCGCCCGCTTGATCCAAACACGCCGATATGGCCAGGAGACCCGGCAGTGCGCGCACTGCCCTTCCGTTCCATCCCAGCCGACGGAGCGAGGGTCACTCAGATCGAGATGGGCACGCACTCTGGAACTCACATGGACGCGCCCTCCCACTTCCTAGAAGGCGGCGCAGGTATCGACCATGCTCCACTCCAAGCCATGGTGGGGAAGGCTCTGGTGTGCGCGGTCGGCGATGAGCGCGGGCTGGTCAACCGCGCCGCGCTTTCGGCCGCACTTGGCAATGGCCACCTAAAGCGGCTGCTCCTCAGAACACGTTCCGTGGCACACCGCTCCGGAGCGTGGATAGACACTGATGCTGCGCTCTATCTTGTAAAACACGGAGTGCGCCTGATCGGCACGGAGGGGATGTCGATTGAGGCGCCCGATGGATCCGGCGCCGTTCACAGGGCGCTGCTAGGAGCTGGGATCGTGATCCTGGAGTACGTGGATCTGAGTCACGTGGAACCCGGCATCTACAACCTTATCGCTCTTCCCCTGCGCCTCACCGATCTTGATGCGGCGCCGTGCAGGGCGATACTTGCTTCTGTCGGGGCACACTATCGCCTTACGCGCCGTTCGCTCGGTTTCCTCCGCACGGAAAACCCGAAATGCCCAAGCTGCACGCCAACGGAGTGGTAGTGGCCATGCGCGTATGTGATGAGGCCGGCGCGCTCCAGGGCAAGTCGGCCATCATCTGCCACAAGCTCCGCCGACACCTGAACCGAAACGACCCTTGCTATGAACATCGTGTGTGAACCCAAGCCGATTGACTGAGTCACCACGCATTCGATGTTGAGTGGGCACTCCTCGATGATGGGAGGTCCCACTGCCTCGGCCTTTCCCGGGGTGAGGCCAGTTCGCTCGAACTTGTCAACGTCGCGCCCTGAGGCAACTCCGCAGTAATCGGTTGCCCATGTCAGCTCCCGTGTGGGCACGTTCACCACGAACTCGCCGGAGGACGCAATCAGAGCGTGAGAGTGTCTCTCAGGCCTTACCGACACAGAGAGCATCGGCGGGTCGCTGCACACTGTCCCCACCCAAGCCACAGTGATTATATTTGGTTTCACATCCTGATCTTTGCAGGTGAGCATCACGACTGGAACCGGCGAGAGAACGGTGGAAGGCTTCCATTTCAGCTTCTCGGTGTTTCCCCGAGTTCTTATGCCTCCCTGACTCTCGTCCGACGCTGTCCTGACCATTTCCGATTCACCTCAGTCCGGTTTTCCTGTGTACGCCCGCGCATTCCTTCTGTGACGTAATCTGCTAGCATGCGCCGGCCTGCAGCGGCCAAACTACGAATGCAACCGCAGTTCATGCGAGAAAGGAGGATACCTAGATGCCAAGACGGAGCAATAGGATTATGAACCCGCAGGCACGCCAGGCCCTGAACCAGATGAAATACGAGATAGCCAGCCAAGTAGGCGTCGACTATAACACAACCGGCGGGTATCTCGGAGACATCCCCGCCCGGGAAGCGGGCAGGATCGGCGGCCAGATGGTGAAGCAGATGATCGCCGCCGCTGAGCAGAGCTTGATCGGCCAGACCGTCGCCGGTGCGCAAGCCAGTTTCTCGCAGGCGCTTGGGCCCCAGAGTTCAACAGGCTACACTGGAGGCGCTGCCTCAGGCTTTGGGTCTCACACCAACCTCAATCTGCCGAGATCGTAAGCCTAGTTACCTCCTGAGCTGGCGCGGCATCCGCTAACCGGATGTATCGACCATCCAGAGACAACGCCCGGCCCAGTGCGGTCGGGCGCTGCACTACGCCCGGACCCCGTCGTGAGCTGGTGACTTACGCCGGATGTAGGCGATCCAGTAGGCAACCGCCACAAGCAGCCCACCCCCAGTTATGTTTCCCAACGTGACCGGTACGATGTTCCTGGCCATGCCGGACACGGCCTGCGCCGCCGGAGTTGAGTCAAGCATGAACCCCATGGGCATGTAGAACATGTTGGCGATGGAGTGCTCTGCCCCACACATCACGAAGGCCGACACCGCCATCGCGGTGGGAACGATGCGTCCAGTGACATCATCGGCTGCGTAGGACATCCATATTCCCATGCACACGAGCCAGTTGCATAGCACGCCGCGGAAGAACGCCTGCCAGATATCTAGCGACGCTTTCTTGTGGGCTGTCTCGATTAGCGCACGCGACAGTTCACCGTCTGCCGTACGCCACAGGCCTGTTCCATAGTAAAGCCACGCAACGAAAACCGCGCCCGCAAGGTTAGCCAGGTACACGATGATCCAATTTCGCAGCAAGGCGCCTGCTCGTATCCGCCGATCAAGCAGGGCGGCAATCATGAGTGAGTTTCCGGTGAACAGCTCCGCTCCACCGATAATGACCATGACGATCCCGATGGAGAACGCCAAGCCTGACAGGAGCCGGACTGCCCCTGGTCCGGCCCATGAGCCTAGCCCATTCGCCACAGTATTCGATGTGATAGCAGCTATGGCTATGAAGCCGCCGGCCAGGAAGCCTAGCATGGAGAGAGTTGTGAGATCGGTCGTAGCTTTGGTGATTCCCGAGTTCACAACTGCCTGACCGATCTCAGATGGGGACCTGTAAGACAATGGCTACACCGCCTTCCGGAAGATGACGACCCGGAGAATATCACACCAAATATCTCAGGACGCAGACTCCGTGTCAAGCCGTGGCAGACGTGGCGCCCGTGGCAGTGCCAGTGTCGGCCGCAGCAGTGTCAGAAGCACTCCCAAGAATAGCGCCAAACCGGGCAATGGTGCAGCTCCATCCATTGCTCCCTCCACTTTCCAAAGGGAATCCTGCATCTCTCTGGCGAATAGGCCAAACAAGAGGAAGCCCACCCCTTCCGAACCAGGCCTATCAGAGAAAGGAGTTGCAGGTATTGAGATCCAGAAATCACAGCATCAGATGCGCCCTCATCATCTCAATGGCCATGGCAGTAGTCATCGCCACAGCCGCAAGCGCGGCGTCAGCCGCTGCCGCCTACACGGTCAGGGAGGGCGACTCCTTGTTCCTCATCGCGCGCCGGTTCGGCACAACATCAAACAGCATCCGCTCAGCAAATGGGCTAGCTGGCGACTGGATCTACCCCGGTCAGGCACTGTATATTCCAAATGCTTCCCCAGGGCAGACCCAACCGCCGACCGGCTCCACCGGTCCTTCCGTTCCGCCCTCCCAATCTTCAACCACCTATGTGGTTCGAGAGGGAGACTCTCTTTACCTTATCTCGCAGCGGCACGGTGTAAGCATTGATGCGATCCGCGCGGCTAGCGGCCTCGCAGGCGATTGGATCTACCCAGGGCAGGTATTGAGGATCCCATCCCAGTCAGCATCGCGGCCTCCGTCGTCTCCGACCGTTCCAAGTCAGCCGAGCAATGATCGCTACAGCGCATCCGACACATACCTGCTGGCACAGCTCGTCACTGCAGAAGCAGGAGGAGAGCCATACGAAGGGCAAGTAGCCGTGGCTGCCACAGTGCTCAACAGGACTCGCAGTGGGCAGTATCCCGCGTCTGTATCTGGAGTCGTGTTTCAGGTGGTTGACGGCAGGTACTACCAGTACAGCCCTGTGCTTGATGGCCGCATTCGCAACACGCCGTCGGCATCGGCGCAGAGGGCAGTTCGAGATGCGATGAACGGGTCGGATCCGTCGTATGGAGCACTTGGGTTCTATAACCCGACGAAGACTTCGAACTACTGGGTGCGTTCGCGCACCATCACAAGGGTAATCGGCGAGCACGTTTTCTTCAAGTAACGCGAAAATACGGCAGCATGGCGCCCTAGCTGGAAGACGGGCCAGGGCATCCTCATATGACCTAACACACGCCATGCTGAGAAATTGCCGCCCCGGGCTTGGAGGGCCCCGGGGCGGTCCTCTTCATTGCACTACAATTCCCAATTGGCAGGTTAACATGACTCTGTCTATGTCAAGCGGCGCCGTCTGTTGACTCGAGAGGGTCTTTCCTGTACCATAGTTGTTTGCAGCCTATTCTGGGAGGTGGGGTATTGTCAGGGCAATCATCAGATTCCGTTGTCACTGAGAATCTCCGGCGAACGTACCGAGGCAAGAGCCAGAGGAATCGGAACGGATCCGACTTCGTGGCCTTGGATGGAGTGAGCCTGACGATCCGCAGTGGTGAGCTATTCGGCCTCCTGGGGCCGAATGGCGCCGGGAAAACCACTCTCATCAAGATCCTTTCTACTCTGCTTGCCCCTTCATCTGGACGTGCCTTTGTGGGCGGGGTCGACGTAATGGAGGATCCTAACGCGATCCGAAGGATCATGAATATGGTCTCCGGAGGTGAGAACTCAGGGTACGGACTGCTCACAGTCCGTGAGAATCTTTGGATGTTCTCGCAGTTCTATGGAATACCCACCCAATCCGCACTCCCGTGGATCGATGAACTGCTCCATCGCCTCGATTTCTGGGAAGAGCGAAATACGAAGATCAATAAGCTGTCCACCGGTATGAGGCAGAAGATGAACTTCATTCGGGGGTTCATAAACCATCCGAGGATTCTCTTCCTTGATGAACCCACACTGGGGCTGGATGTGACAGCGTCGCGAAGCATCCGGGGATTCGTAAAGGAATGGGTCGGAGGCGAGGGAGGAAGAACAGTGCTGCTCACAACGCACTACATGGCCGAGGCTGATGAGCTGTGCGATAGGATAGCAATCATCGACTCCGGCAGAATTCTCGCCTGCGATACTCCCGACAACCTCAAGAGGCGCATTGGCAGGAACTCGGTGCTAAGGATAGTCACGTCCCCGGCGCGTGATATCGCCCCAGCTCTCCAGGATGCTCCGGGAGTTCTCAGGTGCGCTGGAAACCTCAAGCCGGAGAGCGATAGCGCTGAATTCACCCTCATGATCGAGGATGACTCTGCGCTATCTCAGGCTGTTCACGTGATTGAGGATGCCGGATCAACCATAATCTCGCTTGCCAAGGACGAGCCGTCCCTTGAGGATGTGTTCATCGAGCTCGTAGGCAGGAGGTTGGCAGATAATGAGCATGCTCAGGGCTAACCTCATGGCCATATGGGGCCGAGCTTACGTAAGGATCGTGGGAGTGAACCGTGAACCCTCATGGATCCTGTTCGATGTCATCTTCCCGATGCTTGGGGTCGCCTCCTACGCCTACATATACAAAGCAATGAACGCAAGCCGGGAGTTCATGGGGTTCGCGATCTTAGGCGGCGCGATGACCGCTTACTGGATGAATGTGATCTGGTCGATGGCAAGTCAGTTCTACTGGGAGAAGCAGAACGGCAACCTGGAGCTGTTCTTCGTGGCGCCCACTTCCAGAATGGCCATACTGCTGGGAATGGCATTCGGAGGCATGGTCACCTCCACCACCCGCGCGGTGGCGGTCATTCTGTTCGGAATGCTTGTGTTCGGAGTGCGGTTTACATTCTCCAGCTTTCCGCTGGCCGTTCTTGCGTTCATTCTGACCGTCGTGGCGCTGTATGGGCTCGGCATGATGCTCAGCTCCGTCTTCCTAATGTATGGACGCGACGCATGGCACATGGCGAATCTCATGCAGGAGCCGGTGTATCTGATCAGTGGCCTGTACTTCCCCGTAAAGGCGCTTGGATTCTGGGCTGCGCTGGCCGGATCGATCATCCCGCTCACCCTCGGCCTCGACGCCATCAGACAGCTTTCGTTCTCAACCGCGCCCACGGGTTTTCTGCCCGTGAAATGGGAAATCGCTGGCCTCTCCTGCCTCACAGTGCTGCTGTTCTTCGGAGCAAGCAGATCCCTCGCCTACATGGAGAAGCTCGCGAAGCGCGAAGGGAGGCTGACGTTGAAGTGGCAGTAGCGGTACAGGCAGCACAGGTAAGGCATAGGATCACTTCTGTCCGGACCGCATTCTGGCTTGGATGGCAGATGGATTCGAACTGGACCGATCCGTTCCTGTTCGCAGTGTACTCTATCATTAAGCCTCTGTCTGGCGCCCTGATCCTGCTGTTCATCTACAGGGTGGCGGCAGGGCCAGCCATAGGAAGCGCGTTCTTCTCCAACATGTACGTTGGGAATGCCTTCTTCGCCCTCGTTGGGCAGATGCTCCTGGGCATGAGCTGGGTGATCGTCGAGGACCGCGAGTTCTTTCGGATGATCAGGTATGTGTACGCCTCCAGTTCACCATACCACCTGTACCTGTTGGGAAGAGGACTCTCCAAACTCGCGATTTCCGCGGTATCCGTTCTGATATTGATGGGATTCGGCCGAACTGTGCTCGGACTTCCAGTCTCACTTCACTCAGTTAACTGGCCGATGCTGTCATCCACTGTGCTCCTTGGCGTACTATGCGCTGCTGGCTTGGGATATGCCATAGCCTCGTTGCAGTTCTTCATGGCCCGCCACGGCGGCGCTGCATCTGAGGCAGTCGCAGGAGTGCTGTATCTTCTGTGCGGCGTACTTTACCCCGTGTCAACCCTTCCGCCGTGGGCGCAGCGCGTCTCGAGGCTCATCCCGCTGACCTACTGGCTTGAGGCCCTTCGCAGGTCGGTGCTTGGATCAGAGACTGCTGCCGCATTCACCGGCGCCTACGCCGGGCGCGACCTATCGCTAATGGCCTTGCTCACGCTTGGAAGCGTTGCCTCTCTAGCCATCGGCCTGCTAGTCTTCAAGGCCGGGCAGGCCGCAGCCACGAGGCGAGGAATCATCGATACAGCTCAGGACTATTGAGTTGCAGCACGGAAGGGTGTAGAATCGTCGGAGGGAGGGACAGATCGTGCCGATTTTCGAGTATGTATGCAGCAAATGTGGGAAGTTTGAATTCCTGCACGGAACGGGAGAAGGCCCCCTTGCCCGCTGTCCAAAATGCGGGGCGCCAGTTAAGAGGCTTTTCAACTCACGTATGGGCATCATCTTCCATGGATCTGGCTACTATGTCACCGATCACCGGTCTGAGAGCTACAAGAGACAGGCGAGCACGGATAGCTCCGCCAGCAGTTCATGCTCTGCCAGCAGTTCATGCTCTACCGGCAACTGCGACAGCAAGTAGAGGCCACGCCCATCTGCTCAGACAGGCCCTGACCTGCAGATCCTGCGAATCCGGGCGATCGCGCTTCTGTTGCGACCGCCCTTTGCATTTCTCGCGCAGCCATCGGCGCCTACATTGCTGCATCAGGACCCCAGTCCGGCAGAACGGAGTTCCCAGTTTCAGTGAGCTGGCACAGGCCGCGGCCTGGCTCGAATGCATGCACCGCGTAATGGCCCGACCCATCGACCCTGGCGGCCACTGCCACTGCCCTGGAGTCGGGGCTCCATGCAAGCCCAGCATAGCGCGGATCAGTAGCGATTGTGGCCTCCTGGGTCGCAATATCACCGTCACGCCCTATGTCCGCCACTGCCACTGTCACTGCCTGCCCCCATCGCTGTGGTTCTCCTCCAATGCAGTATGCAAGCCTGCGCCCATCGGGTGACCATGTCAGGGACCACGGCCAGATGTCCACTGACACTCCGATCTCGGTTTCATTTCCTGTGAATGTATCCAGGATACGGAGGACTATCGAGCCAGATCCGGACGCGATGTATGCTGCGCGTGCTCCATCGGAGCTGCCTGCAAGCCCCCATATTCTCCCGGGATCTGCACTGATCGTCGCGCCGTCGCCAGTTGCCATGTCCCGCCGGGTCAAGGCGCCTCTCGATACGAACAAGGTGCGGTATCCATCTCCGAGCCAGCACGCGAGAAGCCCTTCGAAAGCAAGAGCCTCCTCACCCGTAACTGCATCGATCAGCTTCGTGGCGCCGCCAGTCTCGATCATGAGCGCCTCTCCACTCGGCGCCCACCTCGGCGACACCAGACCTGGAAGAGGATCTCCTATTGCCTTTTCCTCCCTCGTACGTACGTCATAAGCCCGAAGCCGCCCGTCCGCTCCTTGGAACGCAACGCGCGAGCCGTCAGGCGATATGACAGGGGCAGACGCCCATGTGCAGCTGGATACGGGGGCCTCATGGATGGCGCCATTGGATACGTTGACGAGGATGAGACCGGGGTTCTGCATGTGATCGGAAAGCGCGGCAATGGTCCCGCCCAGACCATGCTGTGCAGTGTAGCATGGCGTGTATTCTAGCATCGCTAACACCTCGCTTGCGGCCGTGCCTAAGACCAAGTATATGCCTTGCGCACCGATTCTGTGCGCACTGGCCCCTTGGCTCAGGCACGGCCGCGGGAGGCCTTACTTCATCTCAGCCCTATGGCATGCCACGACATGGCCCTCGCCATGGGCAATCAGAGCCGGTTCCTTCTCTTTGCAGATATCCATGGTGTAAGGGCACCGCGGGTGCAACCTGCATCCACTCGGGGGGTTGATGGGGTTCGGCACCTCGCCTTGCAGTACCTCTCCAAAGCCCTTGTATCTCGGATCAGGCACAAACACAGCACCGATCAGGGCCGTGGTGTACGGGTGCAGCGGATTCCGAATCACCTCGTCCACCATCCCCATCTCCACAACCTTGCCCAGGTACATGACTGCGACCCTGTCGCAGATGTGCCTCGCGGTCGCCAGGTCATGGGTGATGTACACGAAGGTGACGCCTTTCTTCCGTGAAAGGTCGAGCATCAGATTGAGGACCTCTCCCCTGATCGATACGTCAAGCATCGACACGGGCTCATCGGCTACGATGAAATCGGGATTCAGAGCCAGGGCGCGCGCTACGGCGATTCTCTGCCGCTGCCCTCCCGACAACTCATGGGGATACCGGCCCATGTACTCCTCTGGAGGAGTCATCTCCACGTCCACGAGTGTGGACATGACTGTCTCCTGGGCATCCCGAGTCGATTTGGCTATTCCCTGCAGGCGTAGGGGTTCGGAAATGATAGTCTGAACATCCATGCGGGGGTTCATCGACTCATACGGATCCTGGAAGATTACCTGCATCTTCCGACGGATCTGCTTCATCTCGACCGAACCCAGCTTCAGTATGTCGACTCCTTCGAGGTTCACGGAACCACTCGTTGGCTCGATAAGCCTCAGTATCATCCTCGCAAGCGTGGTCTTGCCACAGCCCGATTCGCCCACAATTCCGAAGACCTCGCCCTTCTTCACATCAAGGCTGACACCGTCCACCGCGCGGAGCACGGGAGTCTCCTTGGCGCGAAGCGACTGCCCAATGCCCATCCTAACCGGGAAGTGCTTGACCAGATCACGCACCTTCAGTATCACATCTCCGGTCTTGGGCGCGCGAGCCTCGCCCGCCTTCGCTACTGCCGAGCCCATATGTCCACCCCCTTCTGGGTCAGCTCTGCCTTATGACATGCCACAAGATGACCCTTCGCTCCCACCTCGCGAGGCATCGGCTCCGCCTGGGTGCATTCCTCATCCGCCAGAGGGCAGCGAGGATGGAACCTGCACCCAGACGGTGGGTTCAGCAGGTTGGGTGGAGATCCAGGCAGGGATCTCACGGGAGACCTCTCCGCCTTGATGTTGGGAAAGGACCTGACCAGGCCTATTGCATAGGGGTGAGCCGGAGTGATGTACACGTCCCGCACATCGCCGTACTCGGCTATCTTGCCGGCGTACATTACTGCCACGGTATCGCATGTTTGCGCTATCACCGACAGATCGTGGGTGATGAGCATCATGGAGAGATTGAACTTCTCTCTGAGCTCCTCCATGGCCTTCAGCACCTGCGCCTGAACCATGACATCCAGAGCGGTAGTGGGCTCATCCGCAATCATCAGTTCCGGATGGCACGCGAGCGCCATGGCTATGACAGCACGCTGCTTCATACCGCCGCTGAACTCGTGGGGATACTCACCATAGCGCTTAGGGTTGATCCCAACAAGATCGAGAAGCCCCCGCGCCCGCTCCTGAGCATCCTCGCGGCTGACATCCTCATGCTGCACGATGGCCTCGACGATCTGATCGCCAACTCTGTGCACTGGATTCAGGGCGTTCATCGCGCCCTGGAACACCATGGACATCCTCTTCCACCGCACTGTTTTCCGGAATTGATCCTCCGGCATGTGCAGGATGTCCTGGCCGTCCATGGTCACAGATCCCCCGATTATCTCCGCATTGCTCGGGAGAAGCCGCAGCAGCGCTGTGGCCATGCTGGATTTTCCGCACCCAGACTCCCCAGCGATTCCGATCGCTTTTCCCCTCTCGATATCAAAGCTGACGGAATCGACCGCCTTGACATGGCCCCTGAGGGTCCGGTAGTACATCTTCAGGTCTCTCACTTCAAGTAGGGCCATGGCTACGATCTCTCCCTATACCGTGGATTGAGGACCTCATTCACTGTGTTGCCGATGAAGACAAATGCCAAGCTGAGGAATGTGAGCGCAAAGCCTGGAGGCAGCAGCCACCACCATGCCAGTTCGGTGAATGCCCCAAACTGCCTGGCATTCTGCAGCATTCGTCCCCACGTAGGCACTCGAGGGTCGCCAAGGCCCAGGAAGCTTAAGGCAGCCTCCGTCAGGATGGCGCCCGGTATCCTCAGCACCAGGTTCGCAAAGATGAGCGGAGTGACGTTGGGAAGGATGTGGGCGGCCATGATATAGTTTCCCGACGCGCCTGACGCTCTCGCCGCCTCAATGAATGTTCGTTCCTTGAGTGTGAGCGTCTGTGACCGTATGATCCTCGCTATGCCCATCCACGCGAATGCCGACACGATTATCACTACATTGAGAAGGCTCTTTCCGAACAGAGCGCCCAGCACAATCAGGATCGGAAGATCTGGAATGGACAGCAGGACGTCCACGAGCCTCATCAGGAACTCGTCCAGGGCGCCTCCAACGTATCCGCTCACGATTCCCACGGTTGTGCCGATCGCCACCGATATGAAAGCAGAGGCCAGTCCGATGATAAGCGCAAGCCTGGTCCCGTATATCAGTTGCGCCCATAGGTCCGATCCCATGTGATCGGTGCCCAGCACTCCGTGGAGCAGTCCGAGGATCTCAAACGTCACCGGGCTTATCCTGACAGACGCGGGCCCAGACGGCGACTCAGAGGACACCAAGAATCGAAGCAGGTAGTCGCCCTTCTGTGAGAACACGACTGTGGCAGGATCGTCGAAGAAAGATAGCCCCATTCGCATCTTCATATCGAAATCGCGTGCGTCTGCAATGGCGGGGCTCTCCCCCTGGCTGCCGTTGACGGCAGCGTCCCATAGGTCATGAGTTGTGCCGTCTGGCGAGATCATCTCGAGCCTCACCTTGGTCACAGCATCATCAGGCGCATCCACTGTGTAGTCGAACTTCGCGGAGAAGGTCTGGGGAGGTTGATAGGCGTACTTCATCCCGTACGATAGCACGACGCCATCCCCGGACCCTTCGCCTTCGGCGCGCGCAGGAATGCTGATGTCCACGCCGGCGCCTCGGTCGAATTCGGTCTTGGAAATGGTCGCTCCCCCGTCCTGCTCAACATGCCAGTCCTTCTCCGCAATTATGTTGCGGGAGGTCGCCGGCCAATCCTGGTATTTCGGATTCACCTTGCCAATCCAAGCAGGAGCGGCAAGCCGGTCTGCCAGGTACATGTCCTCCATGGGGTTGTAGGGGGTAATGTACGGGGCAAACACTGCAGCGAGCACGTACACGAGCACTATTGCCAGCCCGACCATTCCCTGAGGTTTCCTTCGGTACTGCTCCCAGAAGGTGACCGGCCTTGGGGGCCTCGCTGTCGAAATCGCTGCCGATCCAGTCTTCGCCGCGGTATTCGTATCCTGCGTCATCTAGAAACACCTGCCCCCACGCGGATCCTCGGGTCGACCAGACCGTACGCGATATCCGACAAGAAGTTGGAGACGATCACGGCGAGCGCGATCAGGTAGAAGGCGCCCTGCGCCGCTGGGTAGTCCATCTGCAGGGTAGCGTCGAGCAGGTATTTGCCGACGCCATACCATGAGAATATGCTCTCAGTGATCACCGCGCCGGAGACAGCCCCGGGCAATGACATGAATATGATCGTCACGATCGGAGGAAGCACACTGCGGAGCGCATGGTGGTATAGGATGTCCCGAGGAGGGATTCCCTTCGCCCGAGCAGTAATGATATAGTCCTGCCCCAAGGCCTCAAGCATCGTATTGCGGGTGTACAGGGCCCACGATCCGAAGCCCATTATGACCAGGCTCCCTGCGGGCAGCACCAAGTGCCACATCCGGTCGAGCAACCGCAGGAACATGCCATCTGGCGGAGGCGCGCTCATTGTGCCATGTATAGGCAGAATCGGCCAGTAGTAGCCGAATAGCAGCAGCAACATAAGCTGTATGAAGAAGCCGGGAACCGCATGGGCGAAAAGCCCGGCGCCGACCACGAATCTATCAGCGAAAGTATCTCGCCTAGAGGCCGCGTACACCCCTAGAGAGATGCCGACAAGCATGTCCAAGATGAAGGTGACGAGGAACAACACGGCAGTGTTCGGAAGCCTCTCTGCAAGCTCCTCTCGCACAGGCCTGCGCGTGGAGAATGAGAGCCCCATATCGAACCTGAGCAAAGAGGTTATGTAGTTCCAGTACTGCTTCAGCGGCGGATCGTCAAGGCCGTACTGCTTGCGCAGCATCGCCCTTGCCTCTGGAGTGAATTTCGGGTCGATTATCATCTTCGTTGCATCGCCGGGCATCAAACGAAAGAGGATGAAGTTGAATGTGAGAATTACGAATAGAACAATCACTGCGTAGAATACTCGCCTGAGCAGGTATGATCGAAAACCCAAGTCCTTCTCACCTCGTTCTGCCTCGCTACTAGAACCGCCGCTCGGGACCTAGGCCCCGGAGCGGCGGTCCACGACATCAGCTCGGCGCTACTTCGCAGTTGGCTTGATGTGCCAGTAGTTCGGGTTCTTCACGAGCGTCACGTACTCGCCTGGCCTGTAGTCCTTCAGCATGAAGGGTCCGAGGCCGATGAGCTTCGTGAGTCCTTTCACCTTTGGATGGGGCTCTTTCCAAGGCTCGAAGGTCTTGTAGTCCTTGACATCCTTCCATATGTGCTTGGGGATGAGAATGGGAGACGCGTTGTACAGGTGCCAGTAGCTCTCTGTGCTGAAGTACACCTTCACCGTGTACTTGTCGACTATTTCCGTCTTCACTATATCCTGGGTCGCAGAGAGAAGGCGGGCTACCTGCTGCTCCTTAGCGTAGTCGATGGAGAACTTGACATCCTCCGCCGTGAACTCGACTCCGTCCTGCCACTTGACTCCCTTGTTGAGGTAGAAAGTGATGACGGTGCCCTTCTTGCCAGGCTCAGGGTTCCAAGTTCCAACATCCCACTTGCGGGCGATCCAGGGCATATCCTCGAGGGTCTCCGGATGCATCCGGATCAGCGAGTCGGTGATCTTCCGGTATACATCGAACTCGTAGGCGCTGGACATGACCAGCGGGTTCAGGTTCTTCGGCTCCTCTTGGAGCAGCCAGCGGATGGTGCCGCCCTCAATGGGCTTGCCGGTGCGGTCAACACGGCGGATATTCAGAGGAGTCCAATAGTTCGAGGACTCGGCTGCGCCGAAGCCAGGCTGCGGCACATAGCCGGTGACTAGGTCCGTGCGCCAGGCATCGATGTACGGCCTCGAGTATAGCGGCACGTACGGCATCTGCTCTGCCAGAATCGCCTGAGCCTTGTCGGCAGCGGTCTTGGCGCCCTTCTGGTCGACTGCGTAGAACAGAGCCTCAGTGGCCTTATCGAGCTCTGCGTTGTGGATGCCAGGCCTGTTGTAGCCTGCCTCAACGTCGAAGCTGGAGTGGAAGAAGTCGTACAGGAAGGTAGGATCACGGTCGAGGCCCCATGCAAGGGCGTACATATCGAACTCAGACCTGTCCAGCTTATCGAGCATGACTGGAAAATCCATCGGCTCGGGAACGATGGGGATGCCGATCGCCTGCGCGGCTTCAGCGATCATCCTGCCAATTTCGGCAGAGGTGGGCGCCACTTCGTATGTAGGCGTAAAGAACTTGATCTCAGGCAGCGGCTTGCCGGTCTTGGGATCGATCCGGTTCTTGCCTGTGGCGTCAAGCTTGTACCCGGCCTTGTCGAGGAGCTCCTTCGCCTTGGCAGGGTTGTACGGGTACGTAGGGACATCTGACTTGTAGTAGTTCGACGACTGCGGCACGAAACTGGTCATCGGCAGCATGTAACCCTTGAAGAGGGTCCGGATGATGTTGTCGCGATCAGTTACGTACGCAATGGCCTGACGCAGGACCTGGGAATCCAGGGGGGCCTTGCGCATATTGAAGCACACATAGAACATATGGAACCCGAGAACCTGGGTGAGCTCGACGTTCGAGCTGCCTTTGAGCTTGTCGATGTCCGCCGGCCTGGTGAGGCCTGGGAATACAATGCTCTCTCCGCGCTCGAACGCAATGCGCCGGGCCTCAGAGTCCTTCACGATCGGCATGATGATGGTGTCAACGTGGGGTCCCCAATCCTCCCACTTGAATTTCGCGGCACTCTCCACGCTCGACGCGCCAAACACGAGTGCAAACAGCAACACTAGGGCGACGGACAAGCGGATCCTTCTTAGCATCAAGTTATACCTCCTTGCGATACGAGATTGAACCGCGGTTGCACTGCAGTGGAACCGAAACCCGTAGGATTTGTTCTCACATCCCTCCCTCCGATAACCAGCGATTTGGAAAGGACAGCAAATCATGGCGAATATACCTCTGCCGATTGTATTCGGCGCCAGGGAGCGAAACTCCTTCTAACAACGGCCTAGCCCAAGGTCCCATATTCAGCAGGGTATAATCCGTAGTGACTACAACACAGCAGGACGTAATCGCGAATAGAGGATCACAGACTCGCCATTACTCTGCTGCTCACATCGGATTCAGCGCCGCCGTCCCATCCCTCGCGAACATATGTTATCTGCCCGGATCTGTTGATCACAAACAGGACCGGCACTCCCCTGACTCTATACAGCACAGCAGCATCGGATGCCGCAGTTCCTCCGGCCAGCGGAAAGGAAACGCCTGCCTGCTGCCCAGCTTGCCTTACAACCGACGCGTCCTCGCCGACGTCGGATAGCCCTGCGCATACTAGTCCCCTTCCCTTGCACGCATCCCAGATGCGGCCAAGAGCAGCAAGGGCCTCCACTGACAGCCTGTATCTGCTGTTCCAGAAAAGGACGACAGTGACCTTTCCCGGCGATGGTATTGCCACGATCTCCCTATGGGCGCCCTCAATGCTCACCCGTGGCGCCGCGGAACCAACCAAGGATGAAGGCTGGGCAAATGCGGGAAGGCACACAAGGAAGGCAACCACGACAGCCGCCGCAGAAGCACAGGCGCCAGCGGCGGCCGCTCGCTTGAGCATCGCGTTCACAGAGCTCACCTCGCAGCTTGATGCGGGACGGCATCGGCGACGCCATCCGCTCACTGCGATGCGACGCGCCAGGCCAGGAATTGTTCCGCCTGCTCAGCCCCTTAGCTTCCCCCGAGGTAGGCCTGGCGCACCTTCTCATCCTGTGCGAGTTCACGTGCTGCTCCGGAGAGGATAACCCTTCCGGTCTCCAGAACATAGGCCCGGTCCGCAATCGACAGAGCCATGTTCGCGTTCTGCTCCACCAGGAGCACTGTAGCTCCGGATTCCCGTATCTTGACTATGGTGTCGAATATCTCTCTTACAAGAAGTGGAGCAAGTCCCATAGAAGGTTCATCAAGCAGGAGCAGATCCGGCCTCGACATGAGCCCTCTGGCAGTGGCCAACATCTGCTGTTCCCCTCCAGAGAGAGTGCCCGCGATCTGGCCTGATCTCTCCAGGAGCCGCGGAAACAGCTCAAACGCCCATGCCAGGTCGGCAGCGATTCCCGCCTTGTCGTTCCTGGCGTACGCTCCAAGCTGGAGATTATCGAGAACGCTGAGGTTGGCGAATATCCTTCTGCCTTCAGGCACATGCGATATTCCCAGGGAAACTATCTTGTGCGCAGGTACGGCAGCCAGATTAACCATGGACTCATTTCTACTCGAGGCCTTTGTGGACGTGAACGCAATCGAACCGGACGTGGGCCGGATAAGCCCCGACACAGTCCGCAGTATGGTGCTCTTGCCCGCTCCATTGGCGCCGATCAGGGTCACGATCTCCCCTCGGTCCACATCGAACGATACGCCCTTTATGGCGTGGATCGCTCCATAGCTCACGTTAAGGTCATTCACTGAGAGCAGCATCAGCACACCTCCTCGCCGAGGTAGGCCTCGACGACCCTTCGGTTGCGCCTTATCTCCTCAGGAGAGCCCTCAGCAATCGTGATCCCATAATCAAGGACTACGATCCGCTCGCACAGCTTCATGACCAGACTCATGTCGTGTTCAATCAGGAGAATAGTCAGCCCAAAGCGGTCGCGGATCCACAGGATCAGTTCTGAGAGTTCGCTTGTCTCCTGAGGGTTCATCCCGGCCGCAGGCTCATCTAGAAGAAGGACCCGGGGACCAGTGGCGAGGGCCCGAGCGATCTCAAGCCTGCGCTGCGCGCCGTACGGAAGTGAACTCGCCATTTCGTCCGCCTTGTCATCAAGGTGCAGAAGCTTCAGGAGTTCCAACGACTTCACGCGTATCTGCTCTTCCTGGGCGCCGTATCTTCCGGCCCGAATCACAGCCTCAGCCATGGAATACTCACATTCGCCATGGAACGCCGTCCTCACATTATCCAGGACCGAAAGGCTGTTGAACAGCCGGATGTTCTGGAACGTGCGCGCCATGCCCATGGCAGCAACGTGCGATGCCTTTCTGTTTGTTATGGTCTTTCCCATCAGGCGGACTTCGCCGGATGTAGCGTCAAGCATCCCTGTAAGCATGTTGAACACCGTGGTTTTCCCGGCGCCGTTCGGGCCGATCAACCCCACCAGCTCTCCATGGCGCAGGGCAACGCTGAACTTCGACACTGCCTGAAGGCCCCCGAAGGAACGCGACAGATCGCAGGCTTCCAAAACAGGGACCTCGTCCGACAGCTTCAGCGGGCGGCGACGCTCAAGCTCCGGCTGGCCGCCGGACCCGCTGGGCGCTGACCGTCCTTTGCCATTGCCAAGCCCCAACGACGCAAAGGAGAATTCAGTCGTTCCCATCAGCCCCTTGGGGCGGTAGATCATCATCACGATGAGCATCAGCGAGTAGATGACCATCCGATACTCGGCAGCCCCCCGCAGAAGCTCTGGAAGCATGGTCACTATGACTGCGGCGACAACTGTGCCCGTGAGGCTTCCAAGGCCGCCGAGGACTATAACGACCAGGGATTCAATGGATTTCATGAAATCGAACTGCCTGGGATCGATGAAGGTTATCTTGTGCGCGTACAGCCCCCCAGCGACCCCTGCGAAGAATGCTCCGATGATGAAAGCGAGGATCTTGTATCTGGTTGTGTCGATGCCCACAGCCTCCGCAGCCGTCTCATCCTCGCGTATCGCCACGAACGCCCTGCCCTGCTTCGACCAGATCATGTTCCTAATGATAAGAACCACAGCCGCTGCAGTCCAATACGCCCAGGCCATGCTGGTGTTTGCGGGAATCGCCCACATGCCTCTGGATCCTCCAACTGCCTCGATGTTGACTATCGCCACACGGATTATCTCGCCGAAACCCAGAGTGGCTATGGCCAGGTAGTCTCCGTGCAGCCTCAGCGTTGGAACGCCGACTAACACTCCGCCGACCGCTGCGCCGATTCCACCGGCAAGCAGGGCCAGGGGAAATGGAAGGCCCATCATCTTGGTCATGTATGCCGCAATGTATGCTCCGATCGCCATGAATCCCGCATGCCCCAGGGAGAATTGCCCGGTGAATCCGTTGATCAGGTTGAGGCTTGCCCCCATGATCACATTGATCCCGATCCAGATGATGATCTGCACATGGTAGTCGGATAGCACGCCCGCCCGGTAAAGCCATGTAAGCCCCAGGTATCCGAGAGCGAGGGCCCCTGCCCCGATGAATAGCCGCAGCGCCGTCCTGCGTTTGTCCGAACCACTCACTTCGCTCATTGCCGCTCCTCCTAGACCTTCTCCCGTGCAGCCCGGCCCAGGATGCCGGCGGGCTTCACGAGTAGAATGACAATGAGTATCGCGAAGGCAATCGCGTCTTTCAGCATGGAGGAAGCGAACGCAACCACCGACACCTCGGCGATGCCCATGATAATGCCTCCCAGCATCGCGCCTGGAACCACGCCGATCCCTCCCACAACTGCCGCAACGAAGGCCTTGAGCCCATACATGCTGCCCATCGTCGGAGAGATCCTATTGTAGTAGAAACCGACCAGCATGCCTCCAGCGGCCGCCAGCGCGGACCCGATGGCGAAAGTCACCGAGATGATCATGTCCACGTCGATGCCCATGAGGCTCGCGGCATCTTTGTCGTAGGAGACGGCCCTCATGGCCTTCCCGATCTTGGTCCGATACACCACTAGGCTCAAGATCACCATGAGCGCGACTGCCGTGCCCAGCATAACAAGCTGCGCATTGGAGATCATGACCCCTCCGATATCGTACACTGCCCTTGGCATGATGGGAGGATAGGGCCTGGGTTTGGCCTCAAAGAGAATCAGGCCCAGGTTCTGGATGAGCAGAGACACTCCGATCGCAGTGATCAGGGCCGCAATTCTGGGCGCGCGCCTCAGTGGGCGATACGCAAATCGCTCCATGACTACACCGGTTACGGCGGCGAGGATCATCGAGAGCGGAGCCGCCACATAGAACGGGGCTCTGGCTCGAGTCATCAGCAGGAATCCGTAGTAGGCGCCTAGCATGAAGACATCGCCGTGGGCGAAGTTGATTAATCGGATGATGCCATAGACCATGGTGTAGCCTAGGGCCACGAGGGCGTACACGCTGCCGAGCGCCAGCCCATTCACAATCTGCTGAACGACCTGGCTTAAGTCCACTGTGCTGCCCACCAAACGCACCTCCTTATGAACGAACCGCAAGCCCAGTGCTTGCGGACGTGAATGCTCGCGGATGAAGTTGCAGCTGCTTGGTGACAATTATACATAGGTGCGCTCAGGCGGTCAAGTGCATATCCGACATATCCGGCATGTTTCCCGAATGCGAGCACAGCCTGGAACCTGATCCAGGGTTCACTGCTCCTCAGTTTGCGATGCAGGCACCCACACCATCTTCCCAACGTGCTCTGAGTAGCGGTACTGCCCACCTCCGGCCGCAATTGAGTCCCTTATGGTCCGCTCGAACTTGTTCACTTGGGCGTCCATGTTGTCGGCATGATGCAGTATGCACGCCTCAATGGTGGCTGGCTGAACAGGGGACCCCCACTCAAGCGTCCCATGATGGCTCACGATCATGTGGGTGATCTCAAGCGCCATCTGCTGAGTCCAGCATCCAGAGGCGCAACTCTGCTTCCGAGGACAGCTCGTAACGAGTTCCGCAATTCGCTTGCTGACCATCTCAACTCCGAGCACAATGTGGTCGGTCATAACCCCAGCCGGGGACATGCTCGCGGCTCCGCGAGACCTTTCATAGTCGTAGCTTCTCATCTTCCCTACATCGTGGAGAAGCGCCCCAGCGGCGAGCATATCCCAGTTGACGAACTCATACTGCCCTGCAGCACACCTGCACACCCTCAGAACACATAGCGTGTGCTCAAGAAGCCCCCCCGAATACGCATGATGGTGTTTCACCGCCGCGGGCCATTCCCTGAACCTTCCCATGAACTCAACGTCGCCGAAGAACGAATCGAGAAGGCACTTCACAGGTTGCTGCCTGACTGATGCGATAGTCTCAAGCAACTCGCTCGCCATCCCGTTCACATCTCTGGACGTGGACGGGACGAAGTCGGAAAGATCGCACTCCTCAGGGTCGCAGATAGCGAACGCCCCGCCGTACTGCTGGCTGTCGACGGAAAGCTGGAGGTTTCCGTTGTACTCTGTCACGGTGAGGTTTCTCAGCCTCACGAAGACGCCTGGCGCCAAGCTGGATAGTGCCTGCTGATTGTAGTTCCACAGCTTCATGCTGATCTCTCCGGTCCTGTCCGCCAGACGAACGTCGGCGAACCACGAACCGGACTTGGTTTGACGCGCCCGGACATCTGTGCACAGCAGCACTGTGCTAACAACGGTTCCCGGGCGAAGCTCGGATGCGTACTGCGATTTGGACACCCCAGTAGACATTAGACAAATGACCCCATTTCAAATAGTGCCTGTAAGCTAGGCGAAGAACCGGGCTGCCTCGGCCTCGGCAGATTCGCGGCTATCAGACGCATGCACAAGGTTGTACCTGATCGACGTGGCGAGATCCCCGCGAATAGTGCCGGGCGCAGCCGCCACCGGATCAGTCGCCCCGATCACCTTTCGGCAGGCTTCCACCGCATTGTGGGCCTCAAGAACAATAGCGAGCACAGGGCCGGAAGCCATGTAGTCCAGTATCTCTGGAAAGAATGGCTCTCCCTCAAGATGGCGGTAATGCTCCCTGATCAGCCTCTCCGACATCATCAGCGTCTTCGCTTTGACAACTCGAAGCCCCCTCCGCTCGAAACGGGCAATGATCTCGCCGCAAAGCCCACGGGCAACGCCATCAGGCTTGATCAGAACGCAGGTCCGTTCCACGCAGTGTCCGCCTCCTTGGTTAAATGGCGTTCCGGCGGAGCTGAAGCTCCCGTCCGAGGTTCACCAGGTCGCGGAGGGCAGAGCCTGCGGCTGCAGTGAGCCCGCCAGACCCCCCCATCATCACGAGTTCACCAAACAGATCCGTCCGAAACCTGATGCCCTTCGCATCGCCGGTCACCTGTGCGAGAAAATCCCGATACGGAAGGGGAGTCGGCTTCACATCTATGCTCACGCCGTCTTCTGTTCGCACTGCCCGCCCCACCAGCTTGACCGTGCGCCCCTCCACCGACCAGGCTGCGATATCCCGTCGGCTTATGTTGTCTATGCCGCTCACCCTGACATCCCCAAGTTTCTTGTGGGCGCCCATTGCCGCATTGGCGAGAACCAGCATCTTGCAGGCGGTATCTACACCCTGCACATCTCTGCCTGGATCGGTCTCAGCAAGTCCCATAGCCTGAGCACGGCGGAGCGCGTCTTCGTAGGAGAGTCCCTCATCTGACATGGCGGTCAGCACGTAGTTAGTCGTGGAGTTCAGCACTCCCTCGATGCTCAGGATCTCCGCCCCGGCCAGGCTGACCTTCACGGTGTCGATGGTCGGCAGCCCTGCTGCCGTGGCGCCGCTGAACTTGAGCAGGACATCATATTCCCGCGCGGTACGCTTCAGCCCATCGAAATCCACTACCAATGGGGCCTTGTTCAGGGTGATCAGGTGACATCCCCTGCGGGCCGCACCTAGCAGCCGCGAGAGCCCAGGCTCTCCTGTTGACAGATCCGACCACGTCGCATCCACAAGCACCATCGGAACGCCGGAAGCCTGTGCCGGAAGCCAGATGTCGAGATCCTCAGGATCTCCCCCGATGAATCCGGGCTGTTCCGCAAGGACCCTCGGACCCCGGGCGCGCTCCAATAGCTCCGAGGCGGACATCCCGTTGGGCGCTGCAACTCCGCCGTGGGAAGCGACGATGGACACTACCTGGGGCTCAATGCCATACCGCATAGCGAGTTCACCAGACCTGTCCGCCAATATCCTGACAAACTCGCGCCCCACGTTGCCGAAACCGAATAGGCTCACTGCGATCTGCAAGAGGCCCGCTCCCTCCGTTGCATAGATTGTCTGCAATCTCACCTGCCCGATGCGTGCTGCGGCCTCACTGTGCCATCTTCTCGCCTGCGGGTATTGGATCGCCCTTCCTAACCATTCCAATGCTGAACAGAGCGGCCAATGTGCACAGGACCGCGAACGGAAACAGCGATCCGGCGCCCAGAATGTCTTTCAGAAGCCCGAACAGGGGCGGTCCGGTGATCGCCGCCATGGAGGAGAACAGGTAGTAGAGACCGGTATAGGCGCCTGTTTTGGATCTGCTCGCCATGTCCACCACCATGGGGTATGAGTTGATGTTTATGCAAGCCCAGAATATGCCTGCTACTACCAGGATTGCGGGGACAATTATCGATACTCCCTTAACACCACTGCCGATGAATCCCAGCGCAGCCAGGCTCGCTGCCAGCCCAACTATACCGATCTTGATGGTTCTGCCCCGCCCAATGGATGTGGCCAAAATGCCAGCTGGAATCGAAGATAGAACCAGAGCAAGTGAGAAGAACCCAAGGTAGAAGGCGGCGCTCGCCTCTGAGATGCCCCACACGGACTTCCCGTAGAGGGTGAAGAAGGCCTCGATCCCCGCCCAGGCCACGAACCAGAAGAAGATCGCGAGAAGCATGGCGCGTGCGCTTCTGTCCTCATCGCTGAAAACTTCCCGCAGAGCGCCGAGGATGCCTACGGCCTCGTCGCCCTTTTCCGTTCCCTCAACTGCTGGAGTCTCCTTGATCCACAGCCGCAAAGCGACTGTTGACAGTATCATCAGGACTGCGGCGAAGTAGAATGGGAATCCCTTGTTCGCCCGGTACAGCAGTGATCCAATGAAGAACGCGAGCAACGCCCCAAGCCCGCCCATGAGGTTGATTACCCCATTAGCCTTGCTTCGAAGGGGTGACGGGGTGATGTCTGGCATGAGCGCAACGGTTGGAGCGCGAAACACCGCCATCGAGATGTTCATGAGCACCAGTGTAGTGATCATGGCCAAAAATGAGGAACGAAAGACCGGAATCAGCGCGAGAAAGAGCGCCCCCAGAGGCATTCCGACCAATATGTAGGGCATCCTTCGTCCGTGCGCGTTCCACGTTCTGTCGCTCTTCGCGCCGAAATACGGCTGAAGAGTGATCGCAGCGATATTGTCGAAAGTCAGGATGATCCCAATGAGAGTGCTCTTGTACGCGACATCGGCAAGTAGTCCATCGAGGAATACGGGAACGAACGCATTGTACAGCGCCCAGCTCAAGCTGATGGCGAAGAAACCGAGGCCGAGGATGAATGTGCGTCCGTAGTCTAGCTTCATGCCTTTTCCTCCCTCTCCCTGACTTCCAGGGCCGTGGCGGTGTCATTGGTGATCACGGCATCCACACCCGATCTGATCATCCGAACCAGGTCATCAGGCTTATCCACTGTCCAGGCATTAACCGCAATTCCAGTGGCGTGCGCACCCGCCACAAACTCAGGGAAGACGGTGTAGTGGGCTGGATGCAGCGCATCCGCTCCAATCCTCCTGGCATAGCGCCACGGCTCTACGAGGGCCTCCATATACAGCAGGCCTACCCTGAGATCCGGCGCGATCTGCTTCAGCTGCATCAGGCTGTAGTGGTTGAATGATGAAAAGATGACCTTGCCCTCAAGAGCACGCTTGCGCACAAAAGCCACCAGCTCCTGTTCGATGCCGGGGTACAGCACGATCCCGCTCTTGATCTCGATGTTAAGCAATGTGCATTCCGCCCCTACCTCATCGACGACCTCCGCGAGGGTGGGGATGCGGTGTGGCGCGCAGTCCCGTCCGAACTTCGCCGCAGCATTCAGCCCGAGGAGCTCCGCAAGGGTCTTGTCGCGCACTAGCCCAGAGCCATCGGTAGTGCGATCCACCTTCTCATCGTGGATCACCACAAGCTGGCCATCCTTGGACAGATGGACATCGAGCTCGATTCCGTCAGCTCCCGCGCGCATCGCCTGCCGAAAACTGGGAATCGTGTTTTCGGGAGCAGACACGGGCATCCCACGGTGCCCCAGTATCAGAGGCACACTCGCCAAGGCACATCACACCTTTCGTGGCGGCAGGGGTGGACCGCCTGCCATGCCGCACACTCTAACCCTGGTTTAATTAGACACGATGCGCTGAAATCCTTCGCCGAGTAGATCCGCGGCGATACCGATATCTGGGTAGGCCCCTATTCCAGATAGCAGCCTGAGCGCAGCGCTCTGAAACCCAAGGCATGCTTGAGGATCGCTCTCAACGGCCCTGCCTTCGCCTGCCAGCAGCATCCGAGCTGAATAGGCATTATCCAGGCACGCAGCACATTCGATCCCACTTCGCGTTCGCATGGCCGCAAGCTGCGCCTGTCGCGCCAGGAGCATCGGTTCATCAGACAGAACCTCAATTCCTCTGCCAGGAGGAAAAGCAGACCCCTGCTTAGGGCGAAGGCCCATATAGTCAGCCTCGGCTCGGACTCCGATAGACCACGACGGAGCAGCCTCATTCCCAGCCCACTCGAGCCCCGCTGTTACCGTGAACCGCGGATCCATTTTGCTTGCTTCAGCAGAGGCTGCCGCCAGCGCCAGTTCCGCTTCGGCTTCGACCACGGCTGGGTCAGAGTCGATCCATATCCGCGCCAGCTCGTCGACACCGAACATGCGGACTGAATCGAACATGTCCAGGAGTAAGGAGAACCCCGCATGATCCATGAGCACAGTCCGGGGATCGGCCGCATCCAGCCCCAGCATTGCGCATGCCTCGGTCAGGCCCCTGAGCGCCGCCAGCGATTCGCCCTCCCGCGCCGACTGCACTGCCCACCTCACTCGATCAAGGGCAGCAGCCGCTGCCTCTCCTACTGCTCTAACAAGCCCAAACTGCGCAGAGCGAAGTCGGAGTTCGCGCCAGTGGGCAAGGGGATCACTACCAGGCGCCGTGCACCCGCCGCGGCCGTTCGCCAGAACGGACTCCAGGGGCGCCTCGAGCCGCGCTCGCCACTCCCCGGCCTCACAGCTCAGATGGGAGGGAAAGGTGTACACAACAGACGCCCCCATCCCCGCCGCGCTTTCCAGCCCGCCAATCACCTGGAGACCTCCAGCCCGGACCTGGGTCGTAATCGAAAGCCGCCAGGCATCGGAATCCGCCTCCTCACGGCCAAGGTCCGAAAGCCGCAGCCAAGCAGAGACACAACCCGAGTCGGCGACTGCCGCTCTTGCACACAGTTCCTCCAGGCCCATTGTCACCACGCTGGCATCTGGCCTCTCTGCGACAAAAGCTGCGCCCTCCCGCGAAGCCGAACCCGCTCGAGCTGCGGGGAGAGGCGACATCAGGGCTGCCATCAGGGCAAGCGTCATGGCCAGGCACGGGACACGCAGGGCTCTTCCTCCATGGATCCGCATGATCGAAATCTCCCCCATTCTCTTATTCCAGTTACCCAGAGAATAGGGCATCTTCCGTTGGCCCGCCATCGCCCATCTAGGTGATTTCCCTGATCACTACGGTGTAATCCACACCATTCACCCGCATGGTCAGTAGACGCCCGTCATGTGGCCCGCCATCCGTCTCTGCGCACATCGGATCATGAGACTGCGCCTCCATGCAGCTGGAAGCACCGTGCGTCGTTGTGCAGCCCCTGCATGCCTCGCTCTCTCGCTCCCACGGAGGGGTGCGGGCAAGCGCGTTCGCCTTCTGCACCGGGATTCCGCAGAATTGCACTCTCGCGCCCGGGCGCAGCTGCGCAAGGACGCTCTGATCCTCCCGTATCACACAGGCGATTTTCGGGTATCCGCCCGTCGTCTGCCTGTCCGCCATCATCACTATGGGTTTTCCGTCCGCTGGCACCTGGACCGCGCCTGCCGGCATTCCGTCGGATATGATGTCCGCGCCTTCTAGGCGCTCGATTGGAGGTCCGTCGAAACGCATGCCCATCCTGTCGCACTGCGCTGTGAGTGTATACTCACTATCAAGGAACGAAGAGAGTCCGCACAGAGTAAAGCAGTCATCCTGCGGACCAATGACGACCCGTATGCGATTCGCGCGTCCGGCCGATTCGGCATCGAAAACTGCGCGGAGCGCTTCCCTCGTCCATGCCAGCCTTCTGGGGTCCACCGCATATGCGCCCATGTCATCAAGGCGGCCTCTTCCTGCCCTGCTCACCGATATCATGTCGCCTTCACGGAAGGGCCGACCATGCAAGCCTCCGAGCTTGCCTCTTACATATGTTGACGCGCTCTTCCCGATCCGAGGGACATCGATTCCGCCCATCACTGCCACGTACACTCGAACCCCCGAATTGGGCGCGCTCACCCTAAGCACCTGATCGGGGAATGCCTCAAACGCCTCCCACATCTGCCGCTGCTCGCCATCTAGGGTGATCTCGGCATCAGCTCCGGTGCACGAAAGCACGGTACGCCGAAGAACCTGCGCCTCGAATCCGCCCATGGTCAGCTCGATCCCTGGGCTTCCAGCACTGTTGCCCGCGATCAGGTTGGCCATGCAAAAGCTCTCCCTGTCGAGCGCACCAGAGGGAGGCAGCCCGTATTTCATCCATCCAGTCCTGCCCAGGTCCTGCACTGTTGCGCATGGGCCGGAAGAGACGACCCTAAGAACCTCCGCCATCCCGAGCTGCCCCTCCTCTCTCGCAGGTTGCCTCAGTGAACTGCGGCGCGTAGGACCCGCGCTCGACATCGGCGCAGATGGCCTCGTACTCACCCCGCGTTACCGGAGTGAACCGCACGAAATCCCCCGTTTGGAGCAGGCATGGGGGATCAGCGGCAGGCTGCGCGAGCCGAACTGGGGTGCGCCCGATGATCCTCCATCCCCCGGGGCTGTCCACAGGATAGACGCCTGTCTGGTCTCCTGCTATCCCCACAGACCCGGCCGGAACCCGCGTTCGCGGAGTCGCAAGGCGCGGGGTGGCGATACTCGATGGCATTCCTCCCAGGTACGGAAATCCTATCGTAAAGCCTATCATGTACACGAGATAATCGCAGGAGGAATGGATCGCTGCCACGTCTGCCTCTGAAAGGCCGGTATGGGTCGAGACGTCGGCCAAGTCCGGACCTAAGTCCTCCCCGTAACAGACCGGTAGGCTGAGGCGCCGGGGCGGCGGAGCACACTGGACAGCTGAAAGCCCATCCAGATCCCTGAGCGCCTTCACTACCTCGTCGGGACACGCGAGGCCTGGATCGTACATTACCAGAACGGACCTATACGATGGCACAGCCTCCTGAAACCACTCGTGCCCAGCGGCTTCCACAGCTCTTGTCATCGCCCTCACTCTCATGGCGATTTCCGGGGATATCTCATTGCCGTACTCCACCGACACCGCAGAATCGCCCGCCCACCGGTAACGTGGCTCGCTCATCCTCTCCCCTCCCTTCTCTCATGCTGGCGGCTCGCGGCGTCCCCAACATCCATCCCCATGAGGAAACCCTGCACCGAGCTGTCAGGAATATCGGTGATGAACATGAACCCCGGCGAATGGGTGATCATCAGCTCGGGCCCGGCTGTTAGCGCCACAGCCTGAGGCGTAACCCCGCACGCCCAGAACACAGGGATCTCGCCGTCCCTGATGGGCGCCGGGTCTCCGAAATCCGGTACTGCAAGGTCTCTGATGCCCAGGGATTCCGGGTTCCCGATGTGGACCGGCGCGCCGTGCACTGCATGCATCGCAGCGGTGACCTCCACTGCTCGCGCCACAAGCCCGGCGGGAATGGGCCTCATGCTCACAACCATGGGTCCACTGAAAACCCCCGCAGGCCTGCACTTGATGTTCGTGATGTACATGGGTGCATTGCATCCGCATTCAATGTGCCTAACAGGAACCCCGGAGGCCAAGAGTGCACTCTCAAAGGAGAAGCTGCAGCCCAACAGGAATGCCACCAAGTCATCGCGCCACATGGAGATGATATCATCTGCCTCGCCTGCAAGCTTCCCGTGTCGGTAGACCCGGTATTTCGGGATATCGGTACGGATGTCGGCGCCGTCTGCACAGTAACGGGGCACAGCAATTCCCCGATCCAACACCTCAATGATCGGGCACGGCTTCGGGTTCCTCGACGCGAACAGAAGGAAATCGAAGGCCAGATCCCCCGGGATAACCACCAGGTTCGCCTGGGTGTAGCCAAGGCATACGCCCGGGGTCGGACGCCGCCACAGCCCATTCCGAACCACTTCGCGAAACTCACTGGGCGTTGTGTTCGCCATGTTATCAGCAGCCAACCGTCTGTCACCTCTCTTGCCGCAGTCCGTGCCGTATCGCTGGGGCAGTGCAATAGCAATTTTCTCCAGGATCACCCCTCATTCGCACCCTCCAACACCCGAAGAAGGGGAACAACGCGGACGCCTGCGTCCTCAATGCCCGCCCGCACCAAGGCGCCAAGTCGGGCCGCCCCCGTCGTGTCGCCATGCAGGCATATGGTATGTGCGTGCACAGGGACGGCCTCCCCGGTGGATGTCCATACAAGCTGGTCTCTGGCTATGGATATGGCGCGCCTAAGGACATCATCGGGATCGTGCACCACAGCTCCAGGCTGGGAACGTGGCGCGAGGGCGCCGTCAGGACGATACACTCTGTCGGCGAAGGCCTCCCCGGCAAAGCCAACGCCTGCCTCCTTGGCAGCGATGCCCATCTCAGATCCTGCAAGGCCCACTAGGATCAGGCCGAGGTCAAGCGAGCGAACGGCCTCTGCTATCGCTCTCGCTGCCCCGTGATCTCGTGCGGCCCTATTGTATAGAGCGCCATGGGGTTTCACATGTGTGAGCTTGACGCCCTCCACCCGGGCAGCGGCCCATACCGCGCCCACCTGGTAGACGAGGTCGTCGAAGATCTCCTCCGGGGACACGGCCATGTCGCGGCGGCCGAAGCCCACTAGATCGGGATACCCAGGATGCGCGCCACATGCCACACCCCTCTTGCGAGCGGCGGAAAGTGTGGCCCTTATCACGCCCGGGTCGCCGGCATGGAACCCGCAGGCAATATTCGCGCTGGTGATCGCCAGCATCACCAGTTCATCCTCTCCTAGCGTGTAGCGGCCGAAGGACTCCCCCACATCCGAGTTCAGATCGATGAGCACAATCTCCACCTCCCAAGGCATCGTCACTTTTCGAGGTGCTCATTCGCCTGCACTGCCCGGTGTTCCTGCCTCAAACCAATCCGCCGCGTGCACATATGGAAAGGAAATCGTGCGCCGACGGCGAACTTATCTTCCCCGAAAGGATGGTGAGTGGTCCCTTCCAGGGACCGGCGGAATGCTCGTAAGGGATCGCATGTCGTCGCGCCCGGTGACCGTAAGTCCGGAAACATCGGTAATGGATGCTCTTGAACTGATGAAGAGGAACAACGTGCGCCGGCTGCCAGTGATGTCGGGCGATACATTGGCAGGAATCGTCACTGAACTCGACCTGCTCCATATCTCGCCTTCCCCCGCCACATCGCTTTCGGTATTCGAAATCAACTACCTCATCTCCAAGATGAAAGTGCGCGAAGCCATGACCACCAAGGTGCTCACGGTGGCCGCAGACGACACTCTGGAGAAGGCCGCGCTCATGATGCGGAAACACAAAATCGGCGGCCTGCCTGTGCTCGAGGGAACGCGGCTTGTCGGCATCATCACCGAAACCGACATCTTCGACGCGTTTATCGAAGGGTTCGGCCTGAAGCATGTAGGAGTGAGGCTCACCGTGGATGTGGCCGACCGGAGGGGGGCGTTCGCCGAGCTTACACAGGCGATCTCCTCAGCCAATGCCGACATCATCAGCCTCTCCACATTCGAGCGCGCGCCCGGAGTCGCAAGGCTTGTGATTCGGCTCCGCAATGAGAATGCCGACAAGGCCTGCGAGGCCGTTGCCGCCCAAGGGTTCACGATAGTGCACAAGCACGCCGAGTAGTGGCCCTCGCAAGATGGGCCCGAAGGCCGAGGAGCCGCATGCGCGCGAGCTCCTCGGCACTTCTCATCTGGCGCCGAAGCGATCCCGCGCCGCTAGGAGTTCATCACATGTGGAACCGTCAGCAGGATATGTGACTACCCACCACTGAAGCTCCGGCGCCTGTATCCTGCCTGTGCTCGACGACACGGCGACAGCCCTCACCTGCCGGCTGATCCTGTTGGCCGCCATCTGGGCCCGGGACGCGTCAGCTCCAGGGAGGAGTATGGTGAACTCATCGTCGCCGAACCTCGCCGGCACGTCGCTTGCACGAGAGTCCCCTTTGAGTGCACGGGCAACCATTTCAAGCACCGCGTCGCCCATCTCGTGCCCGTAAGAGGCGTTGATCTCTCCCATCCCAAGGACACCGAAGAACAACAGTGCGAACTGGCCTCCTCCCCCGCGGTTCACTCGGGAGATCTCCTCATTGATCCTCTTGGCCAGGTGTTTGCGGTTGTACAGGCCGGTCTGCGGATCAGTCTCCAAGGCGCGCCTGAGCCGAGCTGCGAGGGACTTCCCCTCAATGAGAATGCCCAGGAAGTCCGCGACACTCTGGTGAACCCCCAGCTCCTCATCGCCGAACACCCCTTCTCTGGAGTCGGACCCAATCACCACACCCACTACCGACTTCCCGCCAAGCATAGGAGCACACACCTCTGATTTCGCTCCAGGGCACGTAGGTTCCAGGCGCTCTCCGGCGGCATGGCCAAGGAGAATCGAGGATCCGTGGCTAACGCAGTAGGTGAGTGTTCTGGAATCGGACGGGTTCGGAACCAGCAGTCTACCTGAAGCCTCGGGCCACGATCCGGAGAAAGCAAGCCTCACCGCGCCGCCATCCTCAGAGAAACCGACTGCACAAGATTCATAGTCCAGAGCATCTCTTACTGCGTGAGCTGCCGTCTGGCGGATCTCGTCGGGATCCGAAAGCTCGCGAAACTCCCTGGCGAGTTCAGCGAGGGCCTGAAGCAGCTTGCCATCAGCATGTTTCTGCGCACACATGAAACGCCACCCCCGATGCAGGTTAGTTCTCGATTACTCACCTGAGTTCCTGCGGCATCGACCGCGGCAAGGCGGTGGGCGAGGCGGTGGGCGAGGCGGTGGGCGAGGAAACGTCGCGCGGACAAGCCGCTTTCAGGCATGCATCTAGACGCAGGGCGGGGCATGACAGCCCCGCCCTGCTCATCTGCAGACCCCTACAGACCCGTCTCGATGCGAAATCGTGTCAGTTGCCGGCGCTTGCTACCAGAACCTTCGCCGCCAGCCCGGCCCGAACCATGGGCCTGGCCCCCAGAATGGGCCGCCGCCCCACCATGGCCCACCGCCCCACGGGCCTCCCCAACCGGGACCGAAGAACGGGCCTCCGCCCCACCATGGCCCGAGAATAGCGGAATTGACGCCTTGCTCAGCAGCTTGTGCAGCCATGGCAGCCTCGGCAGCCGTGATGTCATCGTAGTAGTAGGCGGGCGCGTTCAACATCCACGCCACCTCCATCACCCGTCTTGGAATGCGCATGTTAGCATATTCCGGGCTAGGCCGCTGTGGACTGGTCATGGCGGCCTACCATGCCGCTGGCCTGGGAGCGAGACCCGCTGAATGCCAGGATGATCTGTGACTATCTGACTATGGCGAACACTCCTTGCTTGTAGATGCCGATCTGGTGGCCCTTAACGCTGAATATCACCCGCATGCTCGCGTCGGGCACGCCCGGGAAGTAGCGTCTGAGCCATGCCATGGCGACTGCCCCCGCCTCAGCGTAGGCCTCCGTCACCTCGGAATCGGTCACCGAGAACTGGGTCCCAATGACGTACTCATCCCATGTTGGCTGGGCCAGGGTGTCGACAAACAGGTCGACAGACTCCGGACCAAGGAAACACCTCACACTCTGTCGCATGATCCTCGGCGTTAAAGCGCCCGGCGCATTGTAGTACGCGGTAACCGTAAGCGCCGATAGTTGCCCTGCAGTAATCGGAACGATCTCATTGAGCGAATTCGGAAGGTATGGGAAACTCACTGACTGCTCAGGGCCTGGCACGCCAGGCCATGGCATGGGCGCCGCAGTGACAGCGGCGCCGCAGCATGCGATTCCGAGCACAATGACGGAGACGGCCACGCACGCCATCCCCCGCCTGCGTGCACTGCATGCTTGCATGCATTTCATGATATGTCCCTCCTCATACATGACGGCGCCCTCTCTGAATCGCGCCGCCGCGCGAATGACCAGATGGCAATGCTCCCGGCTGCTCGGATAAGTGCGCAGATGCCTAACGCCCAGTATATGTCCAGTGAACGGACCAAAGCCTGGCCCACCAACGGGCCTATGAACGATGCCAGGTTGATGCAGGTGTTGTAGTATGCGATGTACTTGGTCCTTCCCTCGGCTGGGGCCAGCTCTAGCAGGGAGTTCAAGAGGAGCAGCGTCGTCCCGGATGTGAAGATGCCCATTGAAACGCTGAACACCGCCACCACCCACGGATGCCGAGACATCCCGATCATCACAGGCGTGAGAGCCATTCCGACTGTAGCCGCTGCCAGGGCTGCCGCATTCCCCTTCTTCGCCGCGTACACGCTCCACACTGGAAAGGAGACAAACTGCGCCATGCCGGAAACCACAGAGAACACGCCGACCCAGAAATTGCCACACCTCAGCACTCTCACGTAGAAAATGGTGAAAAGCGGCTGTCCCATCAGCCACCCGAGGTAGAACAGCATAGTGCGCAGTGTGAACCCTCTGAAGTCCCGGTTCGCCAGCACTCGGCTGAGAGCAGTCTGAGGAACCTGTGCTCCCTTGCCACTGCATAGTCCGTCCATTACGGGTTCCCTGATCTGCCTTAGCACATGGATCTCCGCCATCGAGACCGCGAACGCTGCCACGAACACCGCCTGGTAGCCAATGGGGAATGCCGCGGCATCCAGGATGTAACCTCCAAGCATCGCAGGCAGGAAGCCTACAGCAGTCACCAGACGGCTCCTCGCGGCGAAAGCCTCGCCCCTGTGCTCCTCGGGAATGCTGTCAGCTATGAGGGATTGCCATGCCGTATTCGCAACAGCTCCAGGAATGTTCATGAGTGCGATCAGAGCCACTAGTGCACCCGCACGCCTATCGGAGGTAATCAGCGGAAGGGCAGCCACACCAAGAAGGAAGAGTCTGCTCGCGAAGTAAAGAGCACAGGCTGCTCGCTTCTTGCGAGGAAATCGGCTGAGAAACGCCGCGCCGGGCATGCCCACGGCGAAGGACACAGCAGCCGGAAGCGCAGTGATCAATGCCACCTGTGCGTTGGTGCCGCCCATCCTGATTGCGATCACGCCGAGGAACGGGTTGAACAGGTTTAAGGCTAGGCTTTGCCACGCGCCGTGGGCCTTGTTGATGCGGATGTTGTGGCGTATGTCGGCGCGATCTAACCGCACCGATCGTTCATCGTGCTCTTCAGAAATCGTGCTCACCTGCTCCAGCCATCCAGCATGGCACGGATGGTCTTGCGCTGGGCCTCGCTTCCAAATGAGGCCTCGAGGGCGTGTGCGTTCATCGCTGCGAAATCCGCTGCCCCCATGCCCCACGTTTCCGCGGCCCGAGCGTATTCGCCGCTCAGTGTGATTCCGGAGATGCCAGGATCATCAGTGTTGAGGCAGGTTTTCACCCCCATCTCCATCAGCCTAGGCAGAGGGTGCGCCTGCAGATCAGCGGCCACTCCGGTCTGGACATTGCTGGTCAAGCACACCTCGAACAGGGTTCCCCTCTCGGCGGCGAGTGAGGCGACCCGTGGATCCTCCACGGCCCTCACCCCATGGCCAACGCGCGGGGCGCCCAGCTTCTCAATAGCAGTGCGCACTGAGTCCGACCCCTCCGATTCACCGGCGTGCACAGTCACGCCCAGCCCGTTCGCACGAGCCCAGGCAAACGGGCGCAGGTACTCCTCAAGAGGCAGGACCGTTGTATCGGCTGCGATGTCCACACCGCGGACCCCTGCCTCGCGGTAATCCGCGGCCAACCTCACACCATCCCATCCCGCCTTTTCCCCCGATGGCTGCAGTATGATGGCGATGAAATTCACGATAATATCCGGCAATCCGCGCTTGGCAACCCTAGCTCCCTCAAGGACCGCCTCCACCGCCTGCACTGCACTGAGGCCAGTCAGTTCCTGGATGAACGACGGAGCGAACCTGAGCTCGGAGTAGATGATCCCGTCGGCCGCGCAGTCCTCTATGGCCTCGGAGGTGATCCTCGCAAGGTCTGCGGCAGATGCAATACAGGGCATGAAGAAGTTGAACTTCCCCAGAAACGTGGAGAAGGACCTCTCTCCCTCCATCATCTGAATCCTCGGTATGAGCTCTTCGAGACGTGCGCCTAGGTGCTTGCCCCGGTTTCGCTGATAGAGGTCGAGAATGGTTGAAGGCCTAATCGCGCCCTCAAGGTGCCTGTGGAGTTCCACCTTGGGCACTCCCTGGTACTGGAAGGCATCCATGTTGAGCATCCCTCCATGTTCGAGGCTCCAGCGACCCGGCTACTTCCTGTATCGCCCGAGGCCTAGGTATCGGCCGATGTTGGCTGCTTCACACACCACCGGTTCAATGCATGATGAAGCGGAGGTCATGATCGTGGCAACGCCCGGGCCGTGGCCTGCCAGCAGACAGTCGGAGTGCACCACAACCCCGATGCTGATTGCGCCGCGCCTGAAGCTCCTTCCATACAGGTTGTCGCAGTCCTGCAGAGCAACGATATCGCCAAAGCGGAGCTTATCAATGCCCAAGCGTGCGATCTCTTCCTTGTCGGTGGTGGTGATGTCGTAGTCGCCGGACGCAGCATCAGCCGAGCCTATCCCCGATCCCATCAGAACGGCCGGAACCAGCGCAGCCACGCGCACTCGGATCACGCCAGAAGCCTCTTCCGGATTCATCAGCTCAAGAAGACCGGGATCCAGGTTGAGCAGCTTGATGTCAGGGTAGTCCGTAAGCGCCAACCCCTGCCCAAACGAGCGAATCAGAATCTTGTCATCGATGGCAAGCTTGTCCATGGCATCCTCATCGAAGTCGATGATGACATGCTCGATTCCACCGTGGTGCCCGGTGACCACTCCCTGAGCGCCCTTTGCATCCCCGCTCACCACGCGAGCCTTGTTTCCGATGCAGGCGAGAACGTTGTACCCAGTGTTCTTGGCATCGCCGCGCTTGTCGTAATCAGCCGCAGTGGAGACCCCAGGTTCCACGTGATCCGCTGCCCAGCCGAAGGCGGGATCTCCGACGCGAACGTTGTAGGTTATCCCACCTACCCCTGGAAGTGCAAACGGCACGCCATCGGAGCCGATTCTGAATGCCTGCCTCCGCACAGGCGGTGCGACCACCCCCTGAATAGACATCATGACAACCTTTTCTCTGTTTGTTCTAACCACAGAAGAAAGCCCCCTTCCCGAAATGGCTTCACCTTGGAGTTATTCCCCCCGTGCGGCGAGATTCCTTCAAAAGTGCCCAAGGTGATGATGGCCCAGCATGGGTTGGCGAATAGGATGGGCTGGAATGTCCCGTCTCGGTAACTTCGGGTGCAAGGGAGGACGATCCATGAGACCTTATGACGTGCATCAGCCTGCGATGCTGGCCGTGGCGCATGTATGTCCGCAGGCGTACACTCAGAGATTCAACCCCATCGAGGGCCTCAAGCACGGGACGATCTTCCCGGAGCTAGTCATGGCCTACGTGCCTGAGCGGGAATGCCCGTGTGAGCCAAAGGAGGCAGATGGCTAATGCCGTGTGTGAGAACCCGCGAGGAGATGCTCGAACGGATTCAGGCTCTTGAGTTCACCGCAGTCGACCTGAACCTGTACCTCGACACACATCCATGTGACTCCAGGGCCTTGGCCGATTACAACCAGGTATGTGTGGCGCTGCGTCAAACATGTGACGCGTACGAGCACGCGTTTGGACCGATGATGAACTTCGGGAACTCGATAGCGCGCTGCCGGTGGTCATGGGTGGATGAGCCATGGCCCTGGCAAAGTCAATCTTGATTCCGGCCGTGCGGAAGGAGGGAATGCCAGATGTGGGTGTATGAGAAGAAACTCGAGTATCCCATGAAGGTGAGCGGACCGAATCCAAAGCTCGCGAAGTCCGTGGTCACCCAGTATGGAGGCCCTGACGGGGAGCTAGGCGCGTCCATGCGCTACCTTACGCAGCGCTACTCCATGCCAACCTCCCAGGCAGTGGGGGTCCTGACCGATATCGGAACAGAGGAATTGGCTCACATGGAGATGGTGGCATCTCTCGTGTACAACCTGCTCAAGGGGGCATCGATCCAACAAATAAAGGCGGCTGGGATGGATGGCTACTACGCCGATCACGATAGGTCGGTATTCCTTGTGAACGGTGACGGTGTCCCGTGGATTGCCGCGTACATCCAGTCCAAGGGCGATCCCATAGCCGATCTCCACGAAGACCTGGCCGCCGAGGAGAAAGCCAGGGCCACGTATGAGCATCTCATCAACCTATCAGACGACCCGGGCGCTACCGATGTTCTCCGTTTCCTGCGTGAACGGGAGGTAGTGCATTTCCAGAGATTCGGCGAGACGCTCAACCTCGTTCATGAGCATCTATCATCTAGGAAGGTCTGGTGACACCGAGACCGCGCCTCAGCTGCCCGAGCATGGAGCGAGCAGCATGCACGGGCAGCTTGACGCGCATATTGCATTGTGCTAACTTGTGTACATCTTATATGCATTACCAGAATTTGTAGAGAGTCGGGTGTTCGAATTGCGCAGCCTGGTCAACGAGATTCAGTCAATCGGCCTCATCAACCCAGGAGCTATACACCACAACCTTTCGCTGCCGTCGCTTATTGAAGCCGCCTTGGCAAACGGCGAAGGCGTTCTCAGCGCCACAGGCGCACTGTGCGTTGCCACGGGGAAGTACACCGGCCGTTCTCCGGAGGATAAGTTCGTGGTGGACGAGCCTGAGAGCCACGACAGGATTGCGTGGGGAAACGTGAACAAACCCTTCTCGCAGGAGCGGTTCGACGCGCTTTACAGGAGGGTTATGGCATACCTTCAGGGCAGGCAAGTCTATGTGTTCGATGGGTTCGCGGGAGCAGATCCAGCCTACGAGCTGCCCATTAGGGTGATCAACCAGTACGCGTGGCAGAACGCCTTCATCACCCAGCTCCTGCTCCGGCCCTCGGCTGAGCAACTCAAGTCGCACAAGCCCAGTTTCACCGTCATTGCCGCCCCAGGCTTCAATGCGGATCCGGAGCTCGATGGAACAAGGTCAGAAGCGTTCGTAATCGTCAACTTCGCGAAGAGGGTCGTGCTGATCGGTGGAACGCACTACGCAGGAGAAATGAAGAAGTCCGTGTTTACTGTGATGAACTACCTGATGCCCCTGGCGGGCGTGCTGCCGATGCACTGTTCCGCGAATGTAGGCGCTGACGGGAGGACGGCCCTATTCTTCGGGCTTTCCGGAACTGGGAAGACAACGCTTTCCGCAGACCCTGCACGCAGGCTTATTGGCGATGATGAGCACGGATGGGACGACAGCGGCATCTTCAACTTCGAAGGAGGATGCTATGCCAAATGCATCGGCCTTTCCCATGAGCATGAACCGCAGATCTGGGATGCGATCAAGTTCGGCTCCATCACAGAGAACGTGTTGGTGGATCCACTGACACGGATCCCGGACTATTCAAGCGACTCGATCACTGAGAACACACGCGCGGGATATCCGGTGGAGTATATTCCGAATGCGCAGATCCCTGGAGTCGGAGGCCACCCATCCACGGTGATCTTTCTGACCGCTGATGCCTTCGGAGTGATGCCACCCATCTCCAAACTGGATCGGGCAGCTGCCATGTACCACTTCATCTCCGGGTACACAAGCAAACTCGCAGGAACCGAACGTGGGATTATTGAGCCTACGGCCACCTTCTCCGCCTGTTTCGGCGCTCCGTTCCTTCCCATGCCGCCTGCGAAATACGCTGAGATGCTGGGGGATAGGCTGGACAAGCATGGTTCGGCAGTGTATCTGGTGAACACCGGATGGATTGGCGGGCCTTACGGTGTCGGCAAGAGGATCAGCCTCAGGCATACTCGCGCCATGGTCTCTGCTGCACTCGATGGATCGCTCGACTCGGCAGCATACAGCCGGGATCCGATCTTCAACGTCCTCGTGCCAGCGTCCTGCCCAGGTGTTCCGCAGGAGACTCTCAACCAGAGAGGACTGTGGGCTGACAGTGCGGCGTACGACAGGGCCGCGCAGGATCTCGCTCACAGATTCGCGAAGAACTTCGCCAGCTTTCAGGGCATGCATGCTGAGATCGGATCAGCGGGACCCATCGCGTAGGGCGCAGATCCTGGGGCGGGTGGTTCGGGGCCGATAGGTCAAGCGGCGCGATTAGTGCCCGGCCCCGGGGAGAACCTGCTCAATGCCCTATGCGAAGTGAGCAGCTCACGTTCCGCATGTAACATATGGCAAGCAGGCATTTGGGGAATGATCAGCTAAAGGCTTATTTGCTCGCTCTGGTAATGTGGATCCCGGAGGTGCATGCTGTTGCACAACGTGTGTAGAACACGAAGAGATGGCACTCCGCGTTTGGATAGACTCGCGCCACGGTTTTAACGTGCCACGACTCCTTCGGCTTGCAGGCTTTGACGCCAATATCTACACCGATCCTTCGCCCCATATTCAGCACCCTCGGGCCTTGAGTCGCTTGGTTTTCAGAGGAAGCGGTTTTCTCGCGGAATTGTTATGCAGACCGACGGCGATAGTGCGATACTCCGAGGGTCCGGAGCATCTTGTCCGGGAACGGCTTTGATTCGGAAAGCAGCCGACTGCCATCGGGAAGCTGAACAACGATGACAGCATCAAACGAATCCAGGATCATCCGTGCTGTAGGCCGTTTTGTTGTCCTTTTGCCCGGGATCGGCAACTCCTCATCAGTGGCTTCAGCATAACGCCTTGCTCGTCGCTGGATGATCGCACGAACCAGAGCTGCGAGGAGCACTACATATGCAAGAGCCTCCAGCCGTTCAGGCTTCTGAATATGGACTGGGGCTCCGAGGGCGCCCAGAATACTGGCGTTTCGGCCCCCAGACCACCAGCATTGAGACGCCCCAACGGGCATGGAGACACACGTTTGGCCAGGGTCGGGTGGTCAGCGTGGCGCGCTGCTGCAGCCGCGCCACATATATGATCCCCGGCTGTGTCCCCGCGCCGCCTGACGAGGCGCGACCAACGCGATCGAGCACTGGAACGATACTGTCGATGAAACCAGCATTGAGACGCCCGCAGTGTCGATGAAACCAGCATTGAGATCCTCCAAACGCGCGTTCCGGCGAAATTGGCGACACTGCGCGCGAGAGAGCGGGATCATGGCATAATGTGGCGCGGCTGACTTGCAGCTAGACGTGTTTTCGGAAATCGCCCGCGCGCGTCATGGAATCTGCGCGAACCTCGACCGCGGGAGTCGGACCGTCAATGTCGACCAATTGGACACTGACCCCGTGGTCAATGTCCAATTGAGTGGCATTGAGCGCGCGACAATGCCGGTTTGGCCGACATTGACAGCCTGCGGGACCGGAATCTTGAGAACCACGGAGCCGCATCAGCGGCTGTAGACGGCGTGCGAGACGTTGCCTTCCGCGATGCCAAGGCAATGCCCCGGGTACAGACTATCTAGCGAGCTCAGGGCTGCAGCGAAAACCGAGCGATTGAACGCCCAAGGGTGCTGAACATGGGATAGACTCGCCCCACGGTTTTGACGTGCCATGACTCCTTCGGCTTGCAGGCTTTGATGCCAATATCTACACCGATCCTTCGCCGAATTGGTTGAGGGGTTCATCTCCGAATTCCAAGCTGGGAACATTTACATGCGGGACGTGAGGAGCAGGAGTCCTATCTGGATTGCGAGGCTCCCAAGCCATCTCATGCAAACCTGATGCGAGATTCTCAATTGTGCTCCTCATGGCGATCACTCGGAGCCATTTCGATGGGATCGCTTCTACTCCGTAATAGGCCCCTGCGAGCTGCCCATACACTGCAGCAGTGGTATCCGCATCATCCCCTAGGTTAACCGCCTTCAAGAGCCCGTCCTCGAACGATTCCCCGTGGAAAAACGCCCAAAGCGCTGCTTCCAGCGAATCCACGACATAGCCCGTGCCGCGGGGATTGGCAGGACGTTTGAATGACCCATGCGCAATCGCATCGATTGCCGAGGCTAGGGGAGCACCCTCCCATATTCCAAGGGAAGGCTGGAAGTGGCTGGATAGTATCTTGTCCTTGTCCGCTCCAGCTACAGCCCCTGCGATGAGCGCTCCCAGGTACCGGCAGGCATCCACCGCATTGCGAGCACCGTGGGTCGTTCGCGAACTCAGGCCCGACATCTCCACCGCCTTCGCTGGATCAGCAGCGAAGAACAGAGGCACAGGCGCAAGCCGCATTATCGAGCCGTTTCCCGCCGCACCCGGGTCATCTGTTCCACAGTAGGCCTCACCAGTGCGTTCGAACCTCCGGAGAGCCGCCATTGTGGTGTTCCCCACATCGAACGCCCGTCCGGTGCACGACATGTATCCTTTCCGCAGCCATTCCAGGTATCTGCGCAACTGGTCTACAGGGTCGAACCTCCTGATCTCCACCAATGATGCTGCAAGGCAAAGCGCCATCGAAGTATCGTCGGTGAACTGCCCGGGAGCGAGACCATGGGGGCCGCCTCCAACCATATCGGTCACCACTGGGAATGATCCGGGGGGCATGAACTCGACCTGTGCCCCTATGGCATCGCCGACAGCGAGGCCGAGAAGGCTTCCAAGATACCGGCTCTCCCTTTCCAATGAAATCGCCACCTTCAGCTGTGCATCACCGTTCAATCCAGCCTGTCCCCGTGATTGTGCGGTCAGGCAAGCCCTGCCTCCCTGTGCTTGGCTGCGATCGCGTCGGCAAGTCCCTCTATCGCCTGGAAATCTGCTTCGCGCGGCATCCCCTTGCATACGACTGGCTGGATGATCTCTGCCTTCAGATTCGCGATAGCGGCCGCTATCTGTTCCACTGCCTTACCGCCCCAGCTGAAGGAGTTGATCACCGACACGTACTTCGTCCTGGGCCGAAGTGCGTTGGCCAGGAAGGCCACATTGGCCGCTGCGGGATGAGCGCCTGCTAGAACTGTTGGCGTGCCAATCACGACGGTAGCCGCATCCACAAGAGACATGGCGATGCGCCCCACCTCAGACCCGGTAAGCTCGAACCGCTCCACCATCACTCCCCTGGCCGTCAACTCCTGCACAAACGCGTCAACCATCATCCTGGTGCTGCCGTGCATGCTGACGTAGGGAAGGGAAACCAGGTTCGACATTGGACCGCTCGTCCACGCCCGGTACTTCTCGATGATGAACTCCGGATCGTCCTGGATGGGCCCATGGCTGGGCGCGACGAGTTCGATGTCCAGTGAGGCGATCTTGTCAAGGTTCTTCGTGATGATGTTGCCAAACGGCATCATGATCTCTGCGAAATACCTCTTAGCAGCCTCCTGCGCCTTCGGGCCCTTTCCAGCGTACAGCTGACTCGTGGCGAGATGAGAGCCGAGAAAGTCGCACGTGAAGAGGATTCTCTCCTCCACGAGGTAGCTGAACATAGTCTCAGGCCAATGCACCCACGGAGCGTGGATGAACCGCAGGGTCCTCCCGCCGAGATCCAGCACTTCCCCATCATACACGGTCATTATGTCACTTTCCGACAGGTGGAGCAGATCCATGAGCATTGTCTTGCACTTGGGAGTGCACACCACCACCGCCTCAGGATGCCTCGCCAGAACATCGGGGATTGAGCCCGAATGATCCTGTTCGGCGTGGTGAGCCACGATGTAGTCGATTCGTTCCACCTCATCGAGCTGCCTCATAAGCTCACCTGACTGTGAGGGGTCCACGGTGTCGAGCAACGCGATCTTATCGCGCCCTCGGACCAAGTACGCGTTGTAGCTGGTTCCATCTGGAATTGGGACCAGTGCATCGAACAGACGCCTGTCCCAATCCACAGCGCCGTTCCACATGACCCCGTCCCGAATGCTTCTTGGCTTCATGTCCTCATTCCAACCTCCTCGTTGTACATCCCCGCGACAGTCTGTTACGATAGTGACCGCACTCTGTCGATTCTTTCGTCAGCATGATTCCAAATCCTCCATCAGGTGTGCGCCCTGGGGTCTGCACGCATGTGCGCGCTACCGAAATGCAGGGCCATGCAGGTATGATATAATACTTGTGGATATCCATACATCCTATGCCAACGATGCGACGCACTGGGGGGTTGTTTGTGTGACTGGTCCCTTCCACGAGCGAGGTTCCACCATGGTTGAAGTGCTGGTCTCTGTGGTAATCGTCAGTCTGGCTCTAACGTCTCTTCTTGCGTCGATATCCGAGGCGATCAGGATGGAGCGGGCGGCAGAGATGGCAGCAACCGCTGGCAACCTGGCAGGTGAAGCAATAGAGGAGTGCCGGGCCTACTTCAACTCGCATGATGAATCGAGGCTGGTGGCCAGAACCGCGCAGCAGGAGTCGGCAGCTCTGGCATCGCGGGGGCTTGGCAGCTACAGCAGAACCGTGTTGGTGTCCGAATCAGGAGTGTCTCCCAATCGGACGTGGACCCTACAGGTGACTGTCAACTACAGTGTGGGAGGATCTGAGCGCAGTGTCGTCCACCAAACGCTATTTGCTGAACGATAGAGGCGCCTCGCTTGTGGAGGTTCTCGTAACCCTCGTTCTGTCTGCTATGCTTGTAGCGGCAGTGTGGAGCACAGTAGGTGCAGCCAACGCCTCCTGGCGGTCCGGATCTGCGATGGCAGCGGCCACGAGAGAGTCAGAGGCTGCACTCATGGCAGTGTCATCGAAACTCAGGGTAGCGAGCAATGTAGATCTGTCTTCGCCCTCGTCTCCGGCTATCCTGGTGAGGACGCAGACTGGAGACTATTCATACGCATTCTCTCTATCGCAGACCACGCTCGAAATGCACACGCTGCGCCCTGATGGCACTGTGTCCACTGGCCGCGTCTGCTCAGATATCACGAGCCTAGTGATGTCCGAAGCCTCCGCAGACTCTTATGATGTACAGCTTACGAGCTCGGTCCGAGGAATATCGAGGACAGCTGCAACGAGAGTCACGATTAGGCGATAGGGGGTCAAGCCAATGCCCACGAGGTTCCGACTCGACACCGACCAGCGAGGTTCGGTGCTGGTCATTTCCCTTGTGGCCCTCGCCATTCTCGGAACCATAAGCGCTGGCCTGATAATGGCGGCCTCATCTACTTATCAGATACAGATGAATAATCGAAACAAGGTACAGGCACTGCTTGCAGCCGAGGGCGGCGCGGAGAAGGCCTACAACCTCATCAAAACTGATTCGTCTTACCGCACCACCAGGGACTTCTCAGCCCAGATTGGAACCGTTTCAGCGAGCGGATTCATAAGCCGCGACGGCGGTTCCTATTCAATCACGTCCACGGCCACCGTGAATCGCGTGTCCCAGACTGTCCAATTGGCAGTGTACACTGGTGTGTACAGCTACGGGCTGTATGCTGGCCAGTTCATTCAGGGCGAGCAGAACAACTACGTCCACGGCGCCGATGTAGTGGCAGGAGGAACCATCACCGGCATAGCCGTGGATCCAGGGTATGGGCTCTACCCCAGGAGTCCGCAAGTCTTCCCCGTATTCGCGGAGAACGAGTATTCCAAGTATCCTTCACCTCAGGTGGTTGGCGACACCATAACCGTAACCGGCGCCAATTACCTCAGCAATGGCATCGCCGGCAAGAACGACGTCAACATCATCTGCCCCAGCGGAAACGGGATTCTCTATATCAGCGGCGATCTTGTCGCGAACAATAACCTCATCTTCTCAGGAGACCTTGTCGTCATTGTCGATGGTCATATGGAAGCCAAGAACAACGCCGCTACGAGCTGGGGGATGACCCATCTGATCGTGAAGAAGAACGTGCACGTGATGAACAACATGACACTCACAGGAAGCGTACTGGCAGAGGGCTCGTTCCAGTGCAAGAACAACCTGGCCATAGATTACCAGCCTGGCGCCCCTGCTCCGACCGGATCTGGAATCGGTGGATGGGCGGTGTCGTGGCGAAGGTAGGATGAGGCGGCGGGGATTCCCCGCCGCCCGGTCTTCATGCGCGATTCACCCCGAGGCTACTTTAGCCACAGCGTTCCAAGGGCGCCCTCGGGCGCGTGCTTCGTGAGATGCTCTGCCATCTCGGCCAGCAGTTCCTCATTTGTGATGTTCCCCGTGTGGCCAAGGCGTGGGAAGCACTTCACGCACCCATCGTAATATGGGTCCTTCGTCGCCTCCAGGAACTCCTGTATCTTGTAGACTCCATTGTTCAGGTAGTAGTTATCCATGTCGCCAACGCGAATGTGAATCTTGCCCACGAGTTTCGGACCGATCGTCGCCCACTCCTTCTCGAGCTTGTACCGGATGTCGAAGTTCTCCTTCCAGAATGCGGCGACATCCTTGTTGATCACGCCGGTTATTGGATCCCATATCCTCGCGGGATAGCCATCTGGCCCCACAGGTCCGTATACGGCTTCCCAAACCGACCATTGCCCACCAGACTTGTTGCCGGGTCCAAGTGCGCGCTCCCAGTCGTTCTCCTGCTTCACCGTGAATTTGATGTTCCCATCCGTGGCTCGCGCCGACGGGCGCTCGACCTGGGTCCATTCGTACTCGGTGTAGTAGGCGTTGGCGTCCTTGTAGATGTTGATCAGCTGGAAGTAGCTGAAGTCGCCCGAATCAGGGCACAGCGGCCAGGTCCCGCCGAAAGAGTCAGGGCGCCATACCTGCAAAGCGAGAGCCTCCCATCCTCCAGTGGATCCTCCACTCAGAAGGCGCGCCCAGGCCTGGGGGATAGCGCGGAAGTTGCTCTCGATGTACGGAATCAGTTCAGTCATGATGGCATCGCCGTAAGGCCCAAGGTTCGCAGAATTGATCGAGTAGGATGTATCGTAGTATGGATTCTCATCTCGGATCTCCACGACTATCATCTGCGGGCACTGCTCCGATGCCCAGAACTTGTCGATCGAACGTCCCTGTCCGTAGCGGAGCGGAGGCCTGCCTCCCGGCCAGTGGCCCTGCTGATACCAGACTGGGTAATGCGCCTCAGGATGGCTGGCATATGTCCTAGGGAGTAGGATGTTAGCGCCTATGTACATCGGTTGGCCCCAAAAGTCGGAGAGGAGCTTACTCTGGATTTTCACGTATTTCACCATGTCGGTATCGGCGTAATTGCCCTGTTGCGCTACTTGGCCTGACCCTTCGGCCGGAAGGCCTGGCATCGCCTGAGACAGGCTGAGGTTCACCGGAGCTTTGGATGCCGGATCGATATGCATCTTCTCCGCCTTGCTCTTGAGGTTTCCAGGAGTGCTGAACATGGCCAGCGGGCCGCCTCCACCGGTCGACGCGGGCAGCTTCACCGTGTGTCCATCTGCCCTATGGTAGGTGGTGTATATGGTGAAAAACGCCTGCACGAAGTAGTCGCCGGCAGGAATGCCGCTGATATCGGCGATTGGATACCCATCCACATCAGGATCCCCGGAAGAGATCGTCATGATCTGTCCCGGCATAGCCCCGGAGATCTCCTTGCCCCAGAGCGGGACGCCAGTGACATCCACATCATCTTTGGGCTCGCTTCCGGCATCCTTCGAGATGATCACGAACACCCTTCCGTCAAGGGGGCCGGGGTTCGCCTCTGCCGGGAAGCTGATCCGAAACTGCAGCGTCCCAGGTCCTGCCGGCGCGGGGAGTCCGGCCGCCGAGACGGCAACCGAGGCTAGTAGAGCGACAGCAATTGTTGCCGCGAGTTGGAGTACTGTGTTCCTGCGCATGATCCCACCTCCAAGTGCATTACTATGCACCAATACTGCATCAGCATGCACCGCTATGTCAAGGCCACGCTTTTCCATAGTTGCATCCAATATTTTACCTCGGCGTGCATTGCGGCGCGCCCCCAAATGCCCCATGTGATAGACATCCACAACAGCTGATGTGGATTCGCCGTGCATAGCAAATGGCCTCACGCGCTCCAGCGTCGTGAGGCCTGATCGGGTTCCCGAAAACACAACATAAACCTTGGTGGAGGCGCCGGGAGTCGAACCCGGGTCCGAAGAGGTTACTTGAGCCGCATCTACGTGCGTAGCTCGCGAACTGTGTTTTGCCTCCGAAGTCGCGCACGGGCGCGCTACCCGAAGACTATCTCGATGATCTTAGCGCGCACCTCCGAGAATTGGTGAGCGAGCATCCTGGATTAAATGACGCCCTAGCCAAGCTCCCAGGAGAAGCCCGGGTCGGACGGCCGCTCAGTTAATTAAGCAGCGTAAGCGTAGTTGTTGGCACTTATCGTGCTTCCACCGTTTATCGAGAAGGTGGGATCTCGGCACGCCGCGCCTCGCGAAACGCTCCCCGTCGAAACCGTAACGCCCCCATGTGTACGTTCCAGATTATATCACGCTGCCACCGCACGGGCAAGTCACTCTCGCCCTCGCGATTTCGATGCCCTCTCTATCTCGCGGTCTGCATCTCGCTTCGCGATATCCTCTCGCTTGTCCCACAGTTTCTTCCCGCGGGCAAGTCCGATCTCGACCTTGGCGAGGCCTCGGACGAGATACATCCTGAGTGGGATGATCGTGTAGCCTTTCTCGCGGACCCGCGAGTCGAGCCGAGTGATCTCGTGCTTATGAAGAAGAAGCCGACGGGGCCGCAGTGGGTCGTGGTTAAGCCTGTTGCCGTAGTCCCACTCGGATATGTGGGAGTTCACCAGGAACATCTCGCCCCCGCGCACTTCCGCGTAGGCGTCTCCGAGGCTCACACGCCCACGGCGTACGCTCTGGATCTCCGTTCCTGTCAGGGAGATCCCGGCCTCGTAGGTCTCCTCTATGAAATACTCGTGCCTGGCCTTTCTGTTGCTAGCCACCAGTTTCTCCCCGGCGCTATCCCCGGTCTTCTCGGAACCCATCCATGGCGCCCCCTCTCCCGGAACCTACTACAGGCCGAGCTCTGAAGCATGTGCCTGCATGGCAGTGAGGCACACCTCTATGAACTCCGGCAACTCCATGCCGAACTCGGCGCAGGCGGCGATCTGCTCCCTCCGCGCACCCCTAGCGAAGCCTTTCTCATGATATCTGTTGACCACAAAACCCGTGTCGATCGCGTTCAATCTCTTGGCGGGATGAATGAGAGCAGAAGCCACTATCAGGCCAGTCAATGGGTCAACTGCGTACAGCGCCTTGTCCATCATCGACACTCTCGGCAGTCCGTGGCAGTCGTTGTGCACCTTTATGGCGTACACCACGTCGCCCTCGACGCCCAACGCCTCCACCATGTCCGCTCCTAACAACGAGTGCCTGGCGGGGTCGGTTCCAACTGTGTCGTAGTCGATATCGTGGAGCAATCCGGCGAGCCCCCACGCATCCTCGTTCTCGCCAAGCCTCGCCGCAAGAGCCTTCATGCATATCTCCGCGCTGATCATGTGCTTCACCAGGTTCTTGTTCTTTACGTTGGCCTCAACTGCGGCCAGTGCTTCATCCCTTGTCATATGATATCCCTCCCTGTGTACAGTACTGAAGCATCTGCTCAGCCTTCCGAGCTCTGTGGATGCGGGCTCTGACCACCGCGCGCCCCCCTGTCGGCGGCGCGGATCGCTCTTCGAAGAGGCTTTCCCGCGCCATCCCGCGGAACCGAGTCACACAGAACAACCTGCGTCGGCGTCTTGTAGTTCGCCAGGCGCCGCCTGCAGAAGGAGGCGAGTTCCGCCGCATCAACCGCCATGCCGGGCCTGATCGCTACGTGAGCCGCCACAGTCTCACCCCGAAGCGGGTCCGGCCTGCCGACAACTATCGCATCCTGAACCGCCGGGTGAAGCCTCAGGATCTCCTCAACTTCGCGCGGGCATACCTTGTAGCCCGCCACGTTGATCATGTCCTTGGCCCTGTCGGCCACGTACAGGTATCCGTCTGAATCCACCCGTCCGATGTCCCCGGTTCGAAGCCACGCCCCATCCATCACAGCGCTTGTCTCGCCATGATTTCCGAAGTAGCCTGTCATTACCCCGGGACTTCCCACTGTGATCTCCCCGGCCTCACCTGTGAGAGCGTCTGCGCCCATCTCGTCGACGATGCGCACTGTCACCCCGGGTATGGGGATTCCCACAGAGCCACGTTTCACACCTGAGCCCACCGGATTCACCGACACCACAGGCGAGGCCTCGGTCAGCCCGTAGCCCTCGGATATCCTAATGCCAAACTTGGCTTCAAAGGCGTCGAATCCATCCTGGGGAAGAGCGGCCCCCCCGGAAATGCAGGCGCGCAGCCCACGAAAGGCCGCGGGATCGACACCCCGATCCACAGTGAGCGAAAGGAGCATCGTGGGCACTCCCGCGAGCACAGTCGACCCTGACGCAACTGCCAGCCTTGCGATGGCCGCCGGGATAAACTGCGGCGCGATCACTGCTCTCCCTCCTGTTAGAAGAGGCATGTTCAGCGCCACCGTGGCCCCGAACGAGTGGAACATAGGAAGCACGGCAAGATGCACATCATGCTCTTCGCAGCCAATCGCTTTTCCGAATGACAACGCGTTCGCAGCTAGGCCGGCCCCAGTCAGCATCACGCCCTTGGGCCTGCCTGTCGTGCCAGACGTGTATATGATGACGTCAACGCCTTGCTCTGTGAGATCGTCATCAGCGGGGTCGGCCGATCCACCGTCATTCGTGTGCTGCCCCGTACCGTCGCAGCTGCCAGTCGTCGCGAACTCCCAGGTGCTCCCGCGCGCCATCACTATGGCGCCGAAACGGGTGGAGGCGCCCTCAACTGCCTCGCGCAGGGCACTGGAACTCGGATGAGCCATTACTATGGCCACGCCTCGGCAGTCCGCCATGATGGCTCTGAGTTCATCCCGCCGAAACGTGGGATTGACAGGGACCGCAACAGCGTGCGCCGCCATGGTGGAGTAGTAGGCTAAAGCGAACTCGATGCTGTTCCCCATTGGTATGAGCACGCGCTGCCCTCTGCGTATGCCCGCATCCTGCAGATCCCGGGCATGCTCTGTCACGCGTGCCCATAGCTCCCCATAGGTGATGCTGCGATCTCCTGAGACCAAGGCCACCCCGCAGGGATTGCGCCTGACTCTCGATGATAGTCCGCCGATGAGATCCACTGCGCCACCCCTCCAAACCGCTCCTGCACGCTACACCGTGGGGAATAAGGACCCAAGCGTGCGGGAAGCAAGAGACGACAAAACCTCGCACCTGAGCCCAAGTGCGAGGCTGCCAGCATCGGCTCGTTTTCGGCAGGACCTATACGAAGGAGAAGAGGACCGAAACCACGAGAAAGGCAACTGCAACCCATGTAGTCGCCTTATCGAGGATCGCGTCCAGGCCCTTGTTCTTAGAAAAGAAAAGCTGGCTGCCACCGCCCAACGAACCAAGCCCCTCGCCCTTGCTCGGCTGGAGGATAACAATCGCGATGAGCGCGATAGAGACCAAGAATTCCAGGATGATGAGAAGCGTCTTGAACAACGTCCCAACCCCCAATGCATCTGACTGCAGATGATTGTATCACAAGGTCCTCCACGTTGACAACCGTCGCCAGACCCCCGGAGCCCCCAGCCCGCTCCGTCCCCGCCGGTCATCAGGTGTCCTACCTTGGTCCATTCCCGAACCCGACTCTTCGGACTGCAAGCACGACTGGTGTGACTATCACCGCAGCCGCAAGCGCCTCCGGAATGCCCTGAACTGCCGCAATGGTGATGGCGCCTATGGTCTGCCCCGTGCTCGTCAACGGGATGTAACCGAAGGTGACCGCGAGGGCCAGTGTGCCCACGGTGTTCACCGCACTGCCGAGAGCAGCGGCTGCAGGGATAGACCACGCGGCCCTTCGGCATGCCGCGAATACGATGTAAGCTGCAGGGCCGATGAGAAGCCTCGCGGGAATCACGACGCGAAAATCACCGAGAAATCTGAACGTGAACAGGCCGAACAGGAACCCGACGAATGCCCCAACTGTAGGTCCCTCGAGAATGCCTGCGAGTATCACGGGAAGATGCATAAGAGTGGCAGCTCCAGCCGGCGTGGGAACAGGCACAAACCCGATTCCCGTGGCGCCCAAGGCAAGGGTCAGCGCGCTCAAAACTCCAGAGATGGCGATTTGCTCGGTCTGGATCTTCATTTGGACTGCACCTCCGTTCCAGCCCCATTCGGGTGCCGGACGATATGATGATGCCTGGGATTGGAAAGCCCCATCGGGGTCGAGCAGGAGACGGTCCCGGTCACTTCGGATCCGAGCCGCTCCTTGCCACATCCCGCGCTGCGGGGCAACCCCCCGCTGACTCTGCCGACATGGCCGCCCTCACAACGGCCATCGCGAGCACCTGCGAAGCATATGAGCCGATCAGGGTGATGTCCGCTGCCCGATCCCGCGAGAGCGGCCTGCTCCCGGTGGACAGGCAGAACACCACATCCCCGTCATACATGGTATGAGCGGGGATGATGGAGCGGGCAAGCCCATCCTGGGCCATTTGGGCGACCTTGTTCGCGCCTTCCTTATCTAGCATAGCATCTGTGGCCACAACTGCAATAGTAGTGTTGACCCCCGCGACTCCCGCCTCGAGTGCAGCACTGCCTCCGCGTGCACCGACCCACGGGCTTCCCGGTCCAGCCCCGGGCCCCACAAACTGCCGTTCATTTCTGTCGTACGCTCCCGCGACTACAGCGCCAGTCCACGGGTTCACCACGTCTCCGAGAGAGTTCACCACAACTACCGCGCCCACATGCACTCGCTTGCCCCTACGCTCTCTTGGAATCTCCTGGGAATAGCAGCCCACTCCGCCCTTCATCGCGTGGGCGTCACCGCGCATCTTTCCGAGGGTCGCTCCGGCCCCGGCGCCTACGTTGCCCTCTGCGCACGGCGACGACGACGCGGCCGCACACGCCCTATAGCCCATTGCTGCATCAGGCCTGATTCTGGGATCCCCGACACCGAGATCGTATATGACAGCAGCGCCAACGATGGGAACGATCCCGTAGGGCGTTGAGAAGCCGTGGCCCTGTTCTTCCAGATACTGCATGGCGCCGGAGGCAGTGTCCAACCCGTATGCACTCCCTCCGGAGAGCATCACTCCATGGACGCGCTCAACCAGATTGCAGGGACGCATCAGATCAGTCTCCCGGGTTCCGGGCGCCGAGCCTCTCACGTCCACCCCGGCCACTGCCCCGAGCGGCGTCAACACCGCAGTGCAGCCCGTAAGAGCCATCAGATCATGGGCGTGCCCGACGAGCACGCCCCCTACATCAGTCATGTTGTGCATGGAGATTCCCTCCAGTGGCCGAGTCTTGCCTACCTTATGGAGTAGAACGAGTCCATTCCAGAATACATCGCTGCGTCGCCGAGCACGTCCTGGATCCGAAGAAGCTGATTGTACTTGGCTACACGCTCCGTCCTGGCTGGAGCCCCCGACTTTATCAGGCCGGTGTTCATGGCCACCACGATGTCGGAGATGGTTGTGTCTTCAGTCTCGCCGGATCGGTGTGAGACTACTGCAGTGTAGCCCGCCCGCTTGGCCATTTCGATCGCATCAAGAGTCTCGGTAAGCGTGCCGATCTGATTGACCTTGATCAGTACCGAATTGGCTACTCCCATCTTGATCCCGCGCTCGATTCGTTCCACATTCGTCACGAACAGGTCGTCACCTACCAGTTGCACCTTTCCGCCCAACCTGGAGGTCGCCATCTTCCAGCCGTCCCAGTCATCTTCGGCAAGGCCGTCTTCGATGGAGATGATCGGGTACTTCCCAACCAGCGCCTCGTAGTACGACACGAGGCCTGCCGCATCGAGTTCCTTTCCCTCTCCCTCCAGTGCGTACCTGCCGTCCCGGAACAGCTCCGTGGCGGCCACATCCAAAGCCACGTACACATCCTCGCCAGGGGTGTAGCCTGCCTTCTCGATGGCCTCAACGATTGCTGCGATTGCATCTTCGTTGGAGTTCAGATTGGGAGCGAAACCTCCTTCATCACCCACGGCGGTTGACAGGTTTCGCTTCTTCAGGACCGACTTGAGCGAATGGTACACCTCGGCGCCAATACGGAGCGCGTCGGAGAAGCTATCTGCGCCGGCCGGGGCGATCATGAACTCCTGGATATCCACGTTGTTATCGGCATGCTTGCCGCCGTTCAGGATGTTCATCATTGGCACCGGCAAGGTGCGTGCATTCACTCCGCCGAGATACTGAAAGAGGGGGAGGCCAACATAGTCGGCGGCAGCGCGAGCCACTGCCAGCGACACTCCAAGAATGGCATTCGCGCCGAGTTTGCCCTTGTTGGGAGTGCCATCCAGTTCCAACATGGTCAGGTCTACCAGCGCCTGCTCCCTCGCGTCCATCCCCACTATCTCATCGGCAATAGGGCCGTTCACGTTATCCACGGCCTTCGCGACACCGCGGCCGAGATACCGCTCGTGCTCGCCATCGCGAAGCTCCAGCGCCTCATGCTGTCCGGTGGATGCGCCTGATGGCACGCAGGCCCTCCCCACAGTGTCATCAGCCAGGGTCACCTCCACCTCGACGGTGGGATTGCCCCTGGAATCGAGGATCTCACGTGCGTATATGTCAGCGATCGTGGACATTCTCAATCGGCGAGCTCGCCTCGCCTCCGCTCCCTTCTCAGCCTTGCTTATTAGGGCCACGCCCCTGCGCGGCGGCTTAGCGCAGTCTCTTCGATTCTATTGTGGCCTGTATGATCCGGGCGAAATCCGATGCCTCAAGGCTTGCTCCTCCAACGAGCGCTCCGTCGATCTCAGGCTGCCGAGCAAACTCCGCCATGTTCGACGCCTTCACACTGCCGCCGTACTGAATCCTCACAGCCTGCGCCACCTCTGAGGAATACAGCCGTAGCAGCGCGCTCCTGATTCCAGAGGCCACGGCATTTGCGTCCTCCCCATTTGAGGCGCGTCCGGCGCCTATGGCCCACACAGGTTCATAGGCAACTACCAGCTTCGCCGCAGCCACTGCAGGAAGGCCCACGACGGCCCCTTCCACCTGTCGCCTAACGACATCGTCAGTGATTCCAAGTTCTCGCTGTTCTAGGGTCTCTCCAACACACACGATGGGCAGAAGCCCGGCCGCCATGGCCGCTTTCACCTTCTGATTCACCGTAGCGTCAGTCTCCCCAAACATCGCACGCCTCTCAGAGTGTCCGATGACCACCCACCGACAGCCTGCGTCAACAAGCATCGTGCAAGACACTTCTCCGGTGAAAGCGCCCTTGGCCTCCCAGTGTACGTTCTGGGCGCCAACCTCTATTCCGGAGCCTGACACCCTCTCGGCAATCGCGGCCAGAGCGGTGAATGGCGGGCATAGCACCACTTCACATTCGCCAGTCAGCTCGTTGGATCTGTTGGCGAGTTCGGAGGCGAGGGCGAGTCCCTCCGGGATCGTCTTGTGCATTTTCCAGTTGCCAGCCACGATACTGCGTCTCACTTCAACCCCTCCGTATCGCCATTATCCCGAAGAGCGGCCACGCCAGGCAACACCCTGCCCTCCAGGAACTCCAGGGAAGCCCCGCCGCCAGTTGACACGTGGGTCATCCTGTCGGCCAATCCGAACTGCTCGCATGCAGCGGCGGAATCGCCCCCTCCCACGATGGTCACCCCTCTTGACGCTGCCATCGCTCGTGCGATCTCTCGAGTGCCGGATGCAAATGGCGCCATCTCGAACACGCCCATTGGGCCATTCCAGATGATCGTTCCCGCTCCACGGATGATCGCAGCAAATCGGCCGGATGTTTCAGGGCCGATATCCAGCACCCTCCACTCCGGAGGTATCTGGTCAACACGGACCACCTTGTGAGGCGAGTCAACGGCGAACCTCTCCGCCGCCACGACATCTGTTGGAATCTCGAACATGATCCCCCGCTCCGTGGCCTTGGCCAGCACTTCTCCGGCGTAGCCCACATGGTCCGGGTCCAGGATTGAGGCGCCAATCTCGTACCCTTTTGCTTTGAGGAAAGTATTCGCCATTCCGCCGCCAATGAGCAACCCATTCACCTTATTGAGGAGGTTGTCGATGACTCCGATCTTGTCCGCGACCTTGGCGCCGCCAAGAATGGCTATGAATGGGCGCGCGGGATCAGCCAGAGCCCGCCCCATCGTGGAGATCTCCTTCTCCAAGAGCAATCCAGCCACTCCAGGGATGTGCCTAGCTATGCCCTCGGTAGATGCATGCGCCCTGTGGGCGGCGCCGAACGCGTCGTTCACGAACAGGTCCGCAAGGGATGCTAAGGCCTGTGCAAACTCAGGGTCGTTCGCCTCCTCTTCCTTGTGAAAGCGGACATTCTCCAAGAGCACGACATCCCCTGGATTCATCTCGGCTACTGCGCGCTCCACCTCGGGCCCAACGCAGTCATCGAGCTTCCGAACAGGCGATCCAAGAAGCTCAGATAGGCGGACAGCGATGGGATCCATGGTTGCAGACGGATCGAACTTGCCCTTAGGACGACCCAGGTGGGAAGCGAGTATGACCTTCGCCCCCCTCCCAGCCAGATCCTTGATAGTGGGAACTGCGGCAGCTATTCTTCTATCATCGGTGATTCGGCGTCCGTCATCCATGGGGACATTGAAATCCACGCGTACGAAAACTCGCTTCCCCATCACCTCGACGTCGCCGCAGGTCATCTTGTTCACCGTAAGTCAGCTCCTTTCCAGGCCCGGTCGCGTCCAGCGCGGCGTGCTACATGGACTTTGCAACGTAGCTGGTCAGGTCGACTACGCGGTTGGAGTAGCCCCACTCATTGTCGTACCAGGCGACCACCTTCACCATGTCTCCATCCATCACCATGGTGCAGAGAGCATCCACGATTGAGGAATGGGCGTTGTGGTTGAAATCGTGGGAGACCAACTCCTCCTCGGTGTAGTCGAGAATCCCCGCGAGGGCGCCTTCGGCCGCCGCTCTGAGCGCGGAGTTGACCTGTTCCACACTGGCCTTCTTCTCCAGATCCGCTACTAGATCGACAACGGAAACATTCGGTGTGGGAACCCTGAGTGAGAAACCATTCAGTTTGCCCTTCAGCTCAGGTAGAACAAGCGCAACCGCAGAGGCCGCACCAGTAGTAGTGGGGATCATCGACATGGCGGCGGCCCTTGCTCGCCTCAGATCATCGTGCGCTAGGTCCAGTATCCGCTGGTCGTTGGTGTAGGAGTGCACCGTGGTCATCAGCCCGCGCCTGATTCCGAACGAATCCAGCAGAACCTTTGCCACAGGCGCCAGGCAGTTTGTGGTGCATGATGCATTGGAGATGATGTTGTGCTTGGCAGGATCGTACTTCTTCTCGTTCACGCCCATCACGATGGTGATATCTTCGTTCTTGGCAGGAGCTGTGATGATGACCTTCTTGGCGCCTCCTGCCAGATGCAATGATGCCTTCTCCTTGGACCGGAAAATGCCTGTTGACTCAATGACGATATCGACGCCCAGATCCCCCCAGGGAAGCTTCGAAGGGTCTTTCTCCTTGTATACTCCTACCTTCTTGCCATCGACCTCTATGTAGTCCTCTCCTGCTGCGATCTTCCCATCGAGAATACCATGAATCGAGTCGTACTTGAGAAGGTGCGCATTGGTCTTGGGGTCGGTAAGATCGTTCACTGCCACGATCTCGATGTCCTTACGGGCCTGCGCCGCCCTGAATACCAACCTTCCGATTCTTCCGAAACCGTTGATTCCTACCTTAACTGCCATTTGAGCCCGCCGCGCCAGGCGGGATTCACCTCCCTACCGATTTTGCCTGTCTGGTTCAGATGCACCCGCCATGAGGCTGATCATGCGTCTAGCGGCGCCCTCGTCCGTGACTGCAATGTGGGAGAAGCCGTTCCTGAGGACGGACGCCAGGGCCTCCGCCTTGCTTGCTCCGCCCCCAACTGATATAACGGTCTCCACCAGTGCAAGGTCAGAAAGACGCAGTCCAAGGCTTGATGTCACATACACGACCTTGCCGCCAGCATCGAAGTAGAACCCGAACGCCTCCCCGACTGCGCCAAGCCCCAGGATCTGCTTGACCTCGGCCGATGTGATGTTTCTTCTGCGGGCCATCTCTTCCGCTGTTCCGACCCCGTGAAGCACCACCCGGGCGCTGCGGATGGTTTCCAACACGTTTCGTATGCGAGGCTCTGCGAGAACCGTCGCCGCCGACTCGCTCCCCAGATCGTCAGGGAGATTGAGCAACTTATAGGCGCCGCCCAGCTTCTTCGCAAGTGCCGCCGCCACAGTATCAGCCTGCTTCTCCACATCTTCTCCGAGTCCGCCCCTTGCCGGCGCCACCACTACATCCCGTTTGCCAGAAGCCTCGACAGCCTCCGACGCCACGGCCGCCATAGTGGTTCCGCCGGTCACAGCCACCACGTCGCCATCGCGGATGACCTCGCGAAGCACCGATGCGCCTGCTCTAGCCATGTCGCGCTTCACAACACCATCGAGGTCGGAATCGCCGGCAACCACGATGGCCCGCTCCAAGCCGAACTCGCGTTTGATGATCTCCTCCAGCTCGCTCATGCCAGCAAGCTTTCGTACGTACTCCGCGAGATCCCACAGGATATCCTCTCCATCTGGAGTAAGGCGGATGCCGTCCGGCGCCACGCGCACCAACCCCGCAGACCTAAGGAGGGCCTCCTCTCGCCTGACGGCGCGCTCTGCCTGGCAGAGCCTGTCAGCCAGGGCCCGTCTTCCGATAGGTTGTGCGTAGCCTACGTGGCGCAGGATGCTGTATCTCAGCACCATCCGATCTGTGAGTTCAGGAGCAACTCGACGTTGAAGCGCGATGACATCCAGCATGGCTCATCTCCTGGACGATAACCGTCCCGCATAGCAGAAATCTGTCCCAGCCTCTGCAAACAAATGATACCATTCCCAACACGCAAGCGCAAGACTAGCGATGGGGCGCGTCTGGGGATGGGCGTGAGGATGAGCGCTACGCCAGACAATCCTGCCCGCGCGGCTCTGCTCTCACCCTCAGTACCTCCGTCGCTTGCCTGAAGACGGAATAGTCATCTCCTCGCGATACTTGGCGACTGTCCTCCTGGAGATCTCGATGCCCTGCTGTCCGAGGATACCTGCAATGCGCTGATCAGAGAGGGGCGCCCCGGAATCCTCGGACGCAATCATCTCTCTTATGTACTTCTTCACGCTGGTCGCTGAGGCAGCGCCTCCCACTGAGGTGCTCACGCCTGATCCGAAGAAGAATCGGAGTTCGAACGTGCCCCTAGGCGTCTCTGCATACTTCCCGGCAGTAGCCCGGCTCACAGTGGATTCGTGAAGGCCCACATCTGTCGCAACCTCGCGAAGGGTAAGGGGTTTGAGCCATAGTATGCCTCGATCAAGGAAATCCCGCTGGTGTGCGATGATCGACCTTGTGACCCTCAGTATAGTGGCGCGCCGCTGCTCAATGGATCTGATCAGCCAAAGGGCGGAGTTCAGCTTGCCTTTCACAAAATCCTTGGCGGTCTGATCCACCGATGAACTCGAAAGCAACCTTCGGTAGCACGCGCTGACGTTGAGCCGGGGCAGGATCGAATCGTTCGGCATCACGATATACTCTCCGTCCACAAGCTCCACGGTAACATCGGGGATGATGTATCTGATAGCGCCTGCGCCGCTACGGAAGCAACTCCCTGGTCGAGGGTTGAGAGAGCGTATGAGGTCCATGGCAGCCTGAACCTCTCGCGCGCTCACGTGAAGCTCCGATGAGATGCGGCCTATCCTCCCAGCGGCCATGTCCTCAAGGTGGCCGCAGACAATCCGGTGTGCGAGGGAGCGGACATCGTAAGGAGCGTTCAATGCTTGGATCTGCAGGTCAAGGCATTCCTCGACACTCCTCGATCCGATTCCCACCGGGTCAAGGCTCTGAATGATATGCAGCACCGATTCGACCTCGTCAGATCCCACTCCAAGTGCATCCGCTATGTCGCCGATGTCTCCTCTGAGGAATCCGGCCTCGTCGATGCACCCCAGGAGGTAATCTCCTATCCTGTGAGTCCTTGCACACTCCGACGCTAGGTGCAATTCCACCTCGAGCCTCTCAGCGAGCGAAGGCTCCCATCTGGCCAGCGCAGCGGTTGTGTCCTCAGAGTCCGCGTCAGGATCTCGCTGCTCCCTTGTGTACCCAGCATCAGTGCCATCAGCGAAGTATCGCTCCCACTCAACCTCATCGGCTTTTGAGTCAGTGCCCGCGCACTCAGCAGCCTCCTCGGCCTGTCCGGAACCACCGGCGCCCTCTGAACCAGGCTCTTGCTCCTCAAGGACGGGATTCTCGAGAATCTGGCTTTCGACGTAATCGGCAAGATCCAGGCTGGGGAGCTGAAGAATCGTGATGGCCTGCCTCAGCTCCGGCGTCATCACCAACCGCTGCTCCTGCCGCAGGCTCATCTCGTATGAAAGCTCCATCTTCGATCACCTCCGCTCCCGGTCCCGCCTGCGAAGGCTGTCGGCGATCGCCCCGAGCCTCCGCATTCTGTGATTGACGCCCGACTTGCCCACAGACGGCGACATCATCCCGCCGAGTTCTGCCAGGCTGACCTCGGGGTTCTCCAGCCTTGCGCAGCATGTGTCCCGCAGCGCCCGCGGAAGGCGCTCGATTCCGATCACCTCATCGATGAGGATGATGTCTTGAACCTGCCGAAGAGAGGCATCGACACTCTTGGCGAGGTTCGCGCTCTCCGCATTCACGAGCCGGTTCACGTCGTTTCGGATCGAGCGCACGATTCTCATGTTCTCCAGATCCAGCAGAGAGTTGGTGGCATCCATCACCCTCAGGAGCTCAACGATATCGTCGCCGTCTTTCAAGTACACGACCCACTTATCACGGCGAGCCACAATACCTGCCCATATTCCAAACTCCGCCAGCATGGCTGCCAGTTGCTGTGCATACGCTTCATCTGGCACGGCTATCTCCAGGTGATAGCCCTTTTCCGGTTCTGCCATGTACCCAGCGCCGAGGAACGCGCCGCGGAGGTGCGCCCTCTTGCAGCATCGCTTCTCCACTACCTTTGGCGAGATTCCGTCGGCATATCCCAGGCTGCTTCGAAGCCCAAGCCTCTTCATGACATCGAAGGCATCGCCCTGGTCTGGGATCCTGATGATGTAGGTGTTCCCCTTCGGCAGGGCTCGTCCTTTCCGAACAGCCATCTCCAGCCTGGGTCGGCCTGTCTCCCGAAGCAGCGACACGATCTTCCGGGCGACGCCTGCATTGGATTCTCTCAGCATGAGCGCGAGCCGCCCCTCGGAGATGCTCAGCACTCCGTCGGTTTTGACAAGCGCCGAAAGCTCTGCCTCTCGGCAGCATTCATGGTCTCCTATTGTGTGGGTAAGCTCATCCTTCATGCGAGAGTAGAATTCCACGGGAACACCGCCCTAAGTGACGCTACTGTTTCTTATTCCCCAGATAGGCGGGATTCCCTGCATCCCACGGGCGGCAGCATATGCGCAGGCGGTACAGGAATAGGATTGGCAAGGGGGAGGGACAATAGGTTGATGAACTATGTCTGGCTTCTCATGCTGGCATCAGGTGCGCTTGTGGCATCGGCGTCCGGAGGTCCGAGCGCTGCAGCAGGGATAGCAATCGCCTCATGCAAAGAGGCGGTGCAGCTATCGTTGGGCCTAGCCGGATCCATAGCTCTATGGTCTGGAATCGGAAGGATCGCCCAGAAGTCGGGCCTCATGGACGCCCTAGCAAGGGCGGTCCGTCCGGTGATATCTCCTCTATTCCCAAGCGTAAGGCGGGATTCGCCCGCACTCGGATCCATATCGGCAAGCATCGCCGCGAACCTGCTTGGGCTCGGATCCGCAGCCACGCCATTCGGCCTTGCAGCCATGGAGCAACTCGGCCTGGATGCAGAGGAATCCCGCCGTGGAAGGCGCCAGAGGCTAGGCGCGCATACCGCCACCGATGCCATGTGCACCTTCGTCGCAGTCACTGCCTCCGGCTTCAGCCTCGCTCCCACTACGGTCATATCGCTTCGCGCTGAGATGGGCTCATCAAATCCAAGCGCAATAATCGGCGCTGTGCTGTTCGCCGGAGTATGCTCCACCACAGCCGCCATCATCGCCGATGCCGCTCTGAGGCGCAGGCCATGATGGGCACAGCTGCATCGACCGCACAGTGGGTACTCCCGGCGCTCCTTCTGGGAGTGCCGGTGTATGCCGCATTACGGAGAGTGGATGTGTACAACGCCTTCGTTGAGGGCGCATCCGACGGGCTCCGAGTAGTGGCGAGGCTTGCCCCCGCAATGATTGCGATCTTCCTCGCAGTAGGGATGTTTCGAGAATCAGGAGCGCTGGCAATTGTCGCGCGCGCAGGAGTATGGCCAGCCAGGGCAGCCGGAATTGATGCGGACATTGTGATGCTGTCTATCCTGAGGCCGATATCGGGATCAGGCTCCCTGGGAATGCTGGCGGGAATAATGAGGAAGCACGGCCCTGACTCGTTTACTGGTATGCTGGCAGGAGCAGTGCAGGGCGCAAGCGACACGGCGCTGTATGTTGTCGCGCTCTACTTTGGGGCGGCAGGAGTCTCGCAGGTTCGTCATTCCATCGCAGCCGCCCTCATCGGAAACGTTGCCGGGCTATTGGGAGCAGCATTCATCTGTGGGCTCCTCTACCGTTGAGTTTCTCTTTCATAGCGATCCTCACTACTTCGGCGGCGAGCTTTCCAGGGTCATGCCTTACTAGATCGCTCTCGCTCAGAACCGGGGCTGCAACCACCCTCACCCCCATGGCCTCAAGAGACCGCCTCCCGAAAACCACAGGCATAGCGCCCTCACGGGAGTATTTTTCGAGCATCTCTCCTGACACCGACGTGTTGTTCACGATGATCCAGTCAGCCGCTCGCGGCCCAGCGTGGTGCAGCACTGCCGCAAGGTGATCCTCTGCAGTGTAGTAATCTGTCTCACCGCGCTGTGTCATCACATTGCACACATAGATCTTGTGGGCGGTCGACAACGCGATTGCCTCGGCCAGGCCCTCAACAAGCAGATTTGGGATGACACTGGTGTAGAGGCTCCCCGGACCTAGCACGATGACATCAGCCTCAGCTATGGCCTTGAGCGCCTCTGGAAGAGGAGGGCACGACTCCGGGATCAGGAAGACACTCTCTATGCGCGAACCGCTTCCGCTAACCGACGTCTCCCCCTTGACTACTCGCCCATCGGCCAGGACAGCGCCGAGAGCGCAATTCACGAGGGTAGCAGGGAGAACCTGGCCGCGCACAAGAAGGACCCTGCTGGATTCCTTCACCGCAAGCTCGAAATCTCCAGTGATGTCGCACATGGCCGCTATGAAAAGGTTGCCAAAGCTGTGGCCTGCCAGCGGCCCATCTCCTGCAAATCTGTAATCGAAGAGCTCTTTCATTAGGGGTTCTGCATCGGCTAGGGCAACGAGGCAGTTCCTGATGTCGCCTGGAGGGAGCATGCCCATCTCTGATCTCAGACGACCGGAACTGCCGCCGTCATCTGTGACCGTGACTATCGCTGTTATCCTGCTAGTATACTCCTTCAGACCGCGCAGCAGAGTTGAAAGCCCGGTGCCTCCCCCCAGCGCCACCACCCGCAGAGTACGCGTAAAGGGTTTCGGCATGGAAATACCCAAGCTCGGACTCACCTCTCGATGCCAGCATCATCCAGCACGTCGCGTGCCATGATCCCAATATCCCTATGCACAGTGCACACCCTGTAGCCGAGTTCGCGTACGTAGTCTGCCAAGGCGTTGGCCACCACCACCGACCTGTGCTTGCCTCCGGTGCATCCAATGCCCACAATCAGATTGGCCTTCCCTTCCTTGGCATACTCGGGGATGAGGAACCGGAATAGATCGAACAGTCTGTCGAGTAGTCTCTTGGTTACTGGCCATCGGAGAACGTACTCAGTGACCTCATCCGAACTGCCGGTGAGATCTCTCAGCGACTCCATGTAGAACGGGTTGGGCAGGAATCTCACATCCAACACCATGTCGGCGTCGCCCGGTATTCCATGCTTGAACCCGAAAGATACGAATGTGATGCCGAGAGATGCAGATGAAGGCCCGTCGCCAAACCTCCTCACAATCTCGGCTCGGAGCTGTCGTGTTGTGAAACCGGTGGTATCGATGACCTCCGTTGAGTGTGTTCGAAGCTCCGCTAGGAGCCTGCGCTCGCGGTCGATTCCATCGAGGATCGTGCCTTGGGTGGAGAGGGGATGAGGGCGCCTGCTTTCCTTGAAACGCTTGACAAGCGTTTCGTCAGACGCTTCGAGGAACACGACCCTGTACGCGAACCCCGAATCCTCAAGGTTTCGAATCACCGATGTGAGCTGCCCGAAGAACTCCTGCCCCCTCACATCGATCACCAGGGCAACCTTGTCGATTCGCCCGGATGTTTCCGAAAGCAGCTCCGCAAGCTTCGGGATGAGGATGACCGGAAGGTTATCAATGCAGAAATAGCCGAGATCCTCGAATGCCCTCACGGCTTCGGATTTCCCGGCGCCAGAAAGCCCGGTAATGACCACGCATGACAAGTCTCTCACGGCCGTCCCAGCAGTCCCTTCTATGCACCTATAATGAACTCGAGCTCATCGGCGACGCCTTCTGGGTCTGTGAGCCATCGAAACCGGTCAGGCGATTCCAGGAACGACTGGTACATGGGCTGCCCATGGGAGAGCGCCAGGGTGGGAAGGTCCCGAGGCTCCAGGCTTCTCAGGGGAGACAGCCCTTCGTGCCTCTTGTTGGGCACGAACCTGCTCGCTCCTGCGGTTTCGGCGATCTCGAAATACGCGCCGCCGTGGAACCGCTTTATCAACCCGTACTCTGATGAGAAGTCGGAGGCCACCCAGTTGGTCATCACCAGTGGCCCATCGCCCGGGTTGATGGTTATGTGTCCGTATCCGGGAGGCATCACTACATGCTGCCCGGCCTCTGCCTCAATAAGCACTGCATCAGTGATGTCGCCGGATCCGGCGTCCGCGCGCTGAAGAAGATAGTGAGCTACGCCGAAAAGCACTTCATACACTTCCGGATAGGTCAACCTCGTTCCCGGTTTGATCGGATGGTAGTGCCCAGCGGTCTTGATGAACTCGTCGCCGACCCTCCCGGGAAGGATAACCGTCACATCGTACCTGAGGTTCCTCGACCGGATCAGTTCCTCATGCTCTGGCATATGCACGTCTCGGTACATGTAATAGATCTCGGAGTCGCCGGCTTTGTCAGGGGCCTGCCACAGTTCCCGCATATCGCCGGTTCGGCGCACCGCCGGAACCACCTTTGGGAGCTCTCGCGCAAACGCCAGCCTCGAATCGTCTCCGAGCGCCAGTGGAAGACCAGATGCCAGGCTCAGATCGAGCATTTTTGTGCACCTCTCATGCATCGTTGGCTGTAACGAGTATATCATAACTTGACGCCGTCCACCCAATCGAAGACCAAGTCCCGTCCTCGCGCCCGCTCCAGGGCCCGGGCACCTTCCTTGCCAGTTAGCGCTTGGAAGTCCGCAAGATGCTGCGCGAACCTCTCCTCTGCGTACTCCCTCGCCTGTCCGGTAGTAACCAGAAACGGCCAGTCGCTTGCCTCCAGAAGAAGCAGTTCGCGCAGAGCCTGGAGAGCTGTTTCTCGCTCTTCTCCCAACAATCTGTCCAGGCCTGCGGCGATCTCGTCGCCGGTCTTCTCTGCCCTGAGAAGGGATGTCCACATCCATTCTGTTTCGTGGTTGAGCCAGGCCGCATGTTTCCCGCCCATCCCCCATGAGCTCTCAGGAATCGCAATCTCCTCAGTTGGGGGGTGAAGCTCCAGATGGCGACCAAGCGTGGATGGGCACACATCTCCGCAGCTTTCCACGATATCGATCAGTGCCGCCAGCCACTCAACCCCCTCGTGCCACCAGTGTCCGAATAGCTCCATGTCGTACGGCGCCACAACGATTCCCTCGCCTCCAGATGCCGCCGAGTACTTGGCGAGCCTTCCCCGAACAAGCTCTGCGAAATGGGCCGCGTGGCCCTTCACCGTGGATATGGCGGCCTCTCTGTTGTACAGCTGCTTCTGGCCCAGGTCGAGCAGTTTGCTCGTGACCCTCCAATATGGAAGTCCGGATACTTCGTCTCTCCTGTGAAATTCGCGGTAGTCTCCATCTCCCGGATACCCATGGTCCTTCGACCACACCTGTGCAGCGGCGGATTCGTCCCGGCCGAAGACGGAGAGCTTTGATCCTGCAAGCCGGTATGGTCTCATGGTGCTCATGCTGGGCAGTTGCGGCTCGATTTCATCCGGGGAATCCGTGTACAGATTGCGCGGGCTTCCGCCGGCAATCGCATGGGTGTCAACGACGAAGTACTGGATCCCACATGCCTCCAAAGCACGCTCCACAGCACCTGGTCGGTATCCGCACTCCGGAAGCCATGCTCCCCGCGGCCGCACTCCGAAGTGATGCTCGCAGGCCTCGCATCCCAGGCTTATCTGGGTGTAAACTCGTTCCGCACTCCCGAGCAGCGGAAGGTAGGCGTGAGTCGCTGCTGTAGCAAGCAACTCCACCGCCCCATCGGTCGCTAGCCTGGAGACAGCAGAAAGCAGGTCACATCGGTAGTGGCCGGTGAAACGTTCTTTGATCCGGGCATAATAGGCAGCAAACCATCTGGCCTGACCGACCCTAGCGTCATCATGAGCGGCCTCATGGCGCTCCACATCCCGTTCAGCGGCGAGCGCCCGCATTTCCAGGTAGTCGAGAAAACGCGACTTCATGTAATCGTCAGCCAGCTGTTCAGCGAGAACCGGAGTGAAACTCATCGTGAGAAACGGTGCTCCAGAGGTAGAACCCCGCGCCTGCCACGCGGAGGAGACTAGGTCCAGGACTGGTATGTACGTCTCGGCCATGGCCTCGAACACCCATTCCTCACCGAAAGGCCATACCCCGGATTTCCGACAATACGGGATATGGGAATGAAGAATGATCGCCAGGTTCCCCATTCTTGGCATCTAGAGGTCCTCCTTCACGGGCATGATGCGGATTGGGCATGAGGTATTCTTGCCCACAGTGAGAAGACTATCCCGCCACGGATAGCTCCCATCCGCGAAGGATAGACTACGCGAGAGATTGCCATGGGTCCGACGCGCCGCATCGCGGTTCTCGCTCCCAAGGAGGTTCGGTCTGTGCACTACTCATGCTATGAGTGCCCTTCGCCGGCGCCTGTTGCGCCGGTCAAGGCAGGGCCTTCTGAGGCCAGCGAGGAGGGGCGTCCGCCCCTGATTCCAGAGCGTTACGGAGTCACCAGAATAGTGCTTCAAGTGCGGGACTCGTTCTGGCTGCACGCGTACTGGGAGATCGCCGATGATGCTTCGAGAGACATGGAGCGCGAGCTAGGAGCGGAGCTCGGCCGATCACACATGGTCATCAGGGTGTATGATGTCACTGGGGTCGCGTTCAATGGTTCCAACGCGCGGAGCAGTCGCGACATTCCGGTGCATCCCTTCGCCGACAACTGGTACGTTGAGATCGACTCACCGGATAGGTCCTACTGCGCTGATCTGGGCCTTGTGACTCCTGCGTCCCAGTTTCACCTCATCGTGAGGTCAAACACGGTGCACACCCCTCCGTCAGGCCCATCTGATGTCGTGGATGAAGAGTGGCTGAGCATCCGCGAGATTCAGCATTTGTCCCCAAAAGGACCCTCGTCCGCGGCTTCCCCAGGGGGGCCAGGCGGTTTCCGCTCAAGGCAGATGGAGCGGGAGATCGCCATTGGCTCTGGCGGAGTGGGCGCCGTGTCAAGCCCTTCCCCCTACCCGCCCGGCGCGATCGCCGCGCAAAACCCGAGGGGATTCTGGTTGACGGCCGATGCTGAACTCATCGTATACGGTGCAACCGAGCCAGGCTCCACAGTGGAGATATGCAACTCACCAGTACGCGTGGCGCCTGACGGAAGCTTCTCAGTTCGTCTTGCGTTCCCGGCGGGTGAAAGCGAGATCCCGGTGCGAGCCAGATCGGCCGATGGAATCATGGAGAGGCACGGATGCCTGAGGATCGCCAGAACGGGAGAGCGGATTGGAGGTGAGCGATGATGCCCCAAGGCTGCCTGGCGCTTGTTCTTCACGCGCACCTTCCATATGTTCGACATCTCGACGGCGATAGCTATCTTGAGGAGAAATGGTTCTACGAGGCGCTCACAGAGACATACCTCCCTATCTACATGATGCTGTCCCGCGTTGCAGATGACGGAGTGCCGTACAGGATCACGATGTCGCTATCTCCAACGCTTGTTTCCATGTTCCTCGACCCTCTTCTCCAGGAGAGGTATGAACGGTACATCAACAGCCTATTGGAACTGGCAGAGAGGGAAGTGGAGCGCACTCGGACCCTGCCTGAGCACACTGAATCCGCAGTGATGTATCGGGACATGTTTGCCAGGGCTCGAGAATGCTATCTAGGCGCCCTTGGAAGGAACATGACGGAGGGCTTTGCGGACCTTTCGCGCAGAGGCGTGGTGGAACTGATCACCACTGGCGCCAGCCACGGATACTTGCCCCTCATGGAGGTGTGCCCAGAGGCCGCAAGGGCACAGGTCATAGCCGCCGTCGACTACCACACGCAGGTCTTCGGAACACCACCTCCAGGGATGTGGCTGCCCGAATGCGGCTACTCTCCTGGAGTAGACACCTGGCTTGCCGAGGCCGGGATCAAGTACTTTTTCACAGACGCCCATGGAATCACAAACGCCGCCCCTCGACCGCGCTATGGGGTGTATGCACCTGTGTACTGCCCTACCGGAGTAGCCGCATTCGGCAGAGACATGGAATCGTCGAAGCAAGTATGGAGCGCCCATGAAGGGTATCCAGGCGACTACGACTACAGGGAATTCTACCGAGACATAGGCCATGACCTTGATTGGGACTACATCAGACCATACATGAACAACTCCCCTGTCCGCACCCAAACGGGGATCAAGTACTACCGTGTTACCGGGCGTGGGGAGCACAAGGAGCCATATGTGCGCAAGTGGGCCATACAGAAAGCACGGGACCATGCGGGAAACTTCGTTTTCAACAGAGAGCGACAGGTTGAGCATCTCGCGCATGTCATGGACAGGCAGCCGATAGTAGTGGCGCCCTACGACGCGGAGCTGTTCGGACACTGGTGGTTCGAAGGGATCGATTTCCTGGAGCACGTGATCCGCACGGTCGCCTCTGGCCAGGGCGTGCTGGGGCTTGCCACTCCATCCGACTACCTGAAGGCATACCCGCGGAACCAGACGGCGACTCCGTCCATGTCATCCTGGGGGTACATGGGCTACAGTGAAGTGTGGCTCGCCGACTGCAACAACTGGGTGTACCGCCACCTGCACATGATGTCCTGGCGAATGGCGGACCTGGCCCGCTCATTTGCCCCGCCGCAGCCCAAACTCGCAGAACGCGCGCTTGCGCAGGCGGCTCGGGAGCTTCTGTTGGCTCAAAGCTCCGACTGGGCATTCATGATGAAGGCAGGCGCCTGCGTGGACTACGCAGTTAATCGGACCCGATCCCATGTGTCAAGGTTCAACAGGCTCTATGATGAGATTAGAGGCAGCGCCATCGATGAAACCTGGCTATCCGACATCGAATCCAAAGACAACATCTTCCCGGATATCGACTACACGGTGTACGCAGGTTCGGCCGGGCCTACGTAAACCTGGCCCAGGCAGGCCAGTCAAACCCCTATTCCCGGCCGTCGGCAATGGCCTCCGAGATTCTGGCCGCGTAGATGCCTGCAATCTCCTCCGCGATCTCCTGGGATTGCGCCTGGGAGTACACGTGGAACACCGGTTCTTCGGAATCGGGCAGGATGAGTGTCCAGCCCTGGTCTCCATACACCTTTATTCCGTCGATGAGCTGCATTTCCTCCCGGTCCGTCTCCTCGATGAGGCGCCTCATCACTTTGCCCTTTGCCTGCCATGGGCAGTCCACTACCTGCTTGGTCATGTACGATCGCGGGATAGACTCAACCGCCGACGAAAGCGTGATTCCCTCCCGGGCCAGGTGTTCGATGAGGATCACCAGGGCGAACAGGCCGTCCAAAACAGGCTGGAATTGAGGCACGCCCGCCCCGCCAGCATGCACCCGCGCCTCGATTGCCTTCTCCATCACAGATCTGGGGTTCGTCTGGGTGCGCACCACACGCCCTCTCAGCCCCATCGCCAGTAGCTCGACGGAATCGGAAGCAGTCACGGGCACCGCCACTGTGTCTCCTCTCCGCGACTTCAGCGCGGCGTAGCATATGAGTGGGAGCAGGTCGTCGGCGGGGATAGCAGTCCCCTGTTCGTCCACCAGAGCAAGCTTCTCCGCGTTTCTGTCCATCACGAAGCCCAGATCAGCCTGGGTTCTCACCACTAGATCCGCTGCATCGGCGACCAACGCAGGCGGATTTTCCTCCGCTGCCAGGTGGATCTCACACCCAAGGGCCTCCATCATGGGCCCTATTAGGGCGCCGACGTAGGCCCCATCATAGGCAGCGGCAATAGCGAATCCCCGCTTTCGAATGGCAGAAGTATCCGCTGATGCTAGGATTGCGCCTAGATACCTTCCTGCCATTCCATCCACAGGGACCACCGTTCCCACGCGTTCCGGCGCCGCTCTGTGGAAATCCTCGGTGAGAAACGCGTTCTCTATCCTCCTCTCAGATGCTTTGTCGATGTTCAACCCGCGTCCGTCGAGGAACTCAATCAGGGTAGCGTTCCTATCGGATGGAGAGATCCTGGCATGGACTCCTCCAGCGGCGCCCATGGCTGCCACTGCGAATCTGGCCACCGCAGCAGAGCCCTCTCCGATGTCAGCAACTGATCTCCCTGAAGAGGACAGGCCCGCTGCCAAAGCCGTCTTCACCATCTTGGAGGACGGATGCACATCAGATCCAACGGCCACTGCGCCGTCCGCCTTGTCTGCCAGAATCGAACCGTAGGCCGCCCCGAGCCTTGCGGCGAAATCCGGAGTGACCTCTATATTCGCTAGCCCCGCGACGCCAAGCCTGCCGAAGAGCCTTCTGGACCAGGGCGCACCCCACACAAGCGACGTGTTCACCTGGGCGCCGCCCTCCACCGCCTTGTCGGGCCATATTTTCACAGATGGCCTCACCTGGGCTCGCTCCCCAATAGAACAGGACGACCCGATGACTGCCCCTTCTCTCACAACGGCGCCTTGCTTGACACTGACGCGGGATCCGAGTATCGCCCCGTACACCTCAGCATCGCGCCCGATGAAACCTCCGCCCCAGACCACTGACCGCCGAACAGAGGCCCCCTCTGCGATGACTGAAGACGGTCCGATCACGGAGTAGTCTCCAACTGACGCCCCGCGTTCGATGTGGACGTCATCTCCGATCACCACTGGAGGACGGATCGAGGCGCCGCGCTCGATCTCAGCGCCTCTGCCCACCCAGATGCCTTCATCCACGAGTTCCCCTCCAATGGTCACCTGAGCCTCACCCCGAAGGATGTCCTGATGGGTCGCGTGGTATTGCTCCAGATTTCCCACATCACACCAGTAGCCGTCGGCCACGTACCCGAACATCGGATACTTATTCGCCAGAAGGTACGGGAACAGGTTCTTGCCGAAATCGAACTCCCGGGAGGTATCCACGAACTGCATGACCTCTGGTTCGAGTATGTAGATGCCGGTGTTGACGGTGTCGCTGAACACCTCTCCCCAGCTGGGCTTCTCTAGGAATCTGGTGATCCTCCCGTCGTCATCCACGATAACCACTCCGTATTCGAGCGGTGTCACTACTCTGGTGAGCACGATCGTGGCCACGGCGCCCTTGTCGGTGTGGAATCGCGCTGCTGCTGCGAGGTCGATGTCGGTGAGGGCATCTCCACTTATCACAAGGAAAGTGCTGTCGAGGAAGCTACCCAAGGCCCGCACGCTGCCAGCAGTTCCGAGCGGCGTCTCTTCTACTGAGTACCGCATCGTGCACCCGTGCACTGAGCCATCCCCGAAGTGCTCCTGAATCACTTCAGGCATGTAGCACAGAGTGCAGGCGAGATCCAGATAGCCCGAACGCCGCAGCAGGTTCACCACATGCTCCATCATCGGCATATTGACCACCGGAACCATCGGCTTTGGAACTGAACATGTGAGAGGCCGCAACCTAGTGCCTTTCCCGCCAGCCATGATGACTGCTTTCACTGCGCGATCTCCTCCCCACGGCCAAGGCTTATCTCGATGGCCGATTGGTAAACCCGAACGGTCTGCCTGGCGATGGCCATCCAATCGTAAGTCTCCAACACATCACGGTAAGCTGCCTCTGCGAGCTTCACCGCCTCCTCGGGGCAGTGCAGCAGATGCAGGATGGCATCGGCAAGGGAATTCGGATTCTCCACGTAGAACTTCCATCCATTCTCGCCGTGCCTCACTATCTCGGAGAGTCCTCCAGTATCGGCTACGACCAGCGGGGTGTGAGCTGCCATGGCTTCCAGTGCGGTTATCCCGAACGGCTCGTATAGACTGGGCACGACCGCTACTCTCGCTGCTCTGTACAGGGCGTTTCTGTCCTGATCCGAGATGAACCCGGTCATGACGACCTTTCCGCCGAGCCCGAGCCGTGCGGCCAGATCACGGAGATCCCCTTCGGCAGGTCCACAGCCTGCGATTACTAGCCTGCCGGACGGCCAGTATGAGAGTATCTTGGGCATCGCCTCTATCAGGAGCTGGACTCCCTTCTCGTGCACAAGCCTGCCAACGTAGAGTATCACATCCTTATCCGGCCGCGCATACTCCGGTGTAGGCGCCACCGCGTCGGAACTTGAGAACTGCTCAGGGCATACTCCATTCGGAATCACTCGCACCTTGTCCTCTGGGAGCCCGAAGATGCGCATCACCTCCGATCGCATGTGGTTCGAACACACAATCACCCTGCACGCCTCGTAGCAGAGATACCACTCGATATCCGAGATCCTTCGCTGGGCAGCGTTGTGAAGGCCGCCGTTGCGCCCCCACTCTGTCGCATGAATGGTCGCTGCCAACGGCGTCCCGAACTCCCTTTTCACTCCTGCCGCCGCCATAGCAGCGAGCCAATCGTGGGCGTGCACGATCTGGAATCCCCCATCCTCCTCAGACAGGCCCGCGGCCCGCGCCAACATGGCGTGGGAGAGCTGTTCAGTCCACCACAGGAAATCGTCGGTGACTGGCCCCAGTGGTTCGACTCTGTGCACCCACACTCCGAAGTCGCGCTCCAGCGGCTTAGCCCCAGGTGAAGAGCAGGTTACTACGTGAACGTCGCACGATCGGGCAATTGCCCTGGCCAGTTCCTGCACATGTCGGGCGAGCCCCCCCACAACCCTTGGCGGGTACTCCCAGCTGATCATCAAGACACGCATTGCTCATCCCTCGCATACACGAAAAAACTGCGGCCCCGAATCAGACCGCAGTCATATGTTTGCTGAGGAGGCCGAAATTATGCAGGACCTCTCTTCTGCTTCTTCCTGTGCCTTGTCGCAATGACCAGCAGTCCCGCCGTGATGGCAACTGCCGCCGCTCCTCCAAGAGCCCATGGCAGTAGGCGCCTTCCCACGGTAGTGTAGCCGCCTGCCAGCTCGACCCTGGAATCAGAAATCGCGGGGAAGAACTCGTGCCGGTTTCCATCTGAGAGAACGGCGCCGGCGTTATTCACAACTGCTCTACGCCCTGTAACTGCTGAGGTCACCATGTCGAATCTGCCATTGGGCATTGGCGCCTTCACTTCCCCGTATCCCCCGGCGCTTCCTGTGCTCATCATGGGAGTATCCACGGTGAATCCGCCCACAAGCTCTCGAAGGATGCAGTTGCGCGTGTAGGAAGGAAGCCCTGCCGCAATCTCGGGGCCACGCCTCTCGATCCACAGCGCCGGAGGCGCCTCGGGGTGAACTCTGCTTCGCGTGTACTTGATAGATATCGATGCCGAGGCTCTGGAGGCCATGAAGATCCTGTACCCCATGGAAAGGCCGCGAGTGAAAAGCCCAGAGTCGGAAGAGACCCATGAAGGAGGAGGAACCCCGGGCCTGCCCCGCGCAGGGATGCCGGGGGATGGTTCCACCTGCACCACAGTTCCTGACAATGCATTAAGCAGCCCAAACCTTCCGCCTGCAGTGAGCGAGCTCGCCGCGAAGCCGGACTGATAGTACACTATGCAATCTCGTCCCGCCTGCGTCAGGACTGGAAATCCAGGGCTGAAGCTGCTCTCCACCGCGAACTCCACCTTCCCTCGCGCGCGAAGGGAGTAATCTATGGTGAATCCGCCCTCTACGGGAGTGAGCCGTTTTCGGAGTTCGCAGCCGCCCTCGTTCCAGCTGAAGGTGGCAGAACCAGTGCCAAGCTCCACATCGTAGTTCTTCGATGCGAGCGAACCAGGACCGGACAGCCAGTCGCGAAGCGCACCCGGCCTGTTGTTCCCGACGCCCACTATCTCCTCCCCGTGTTCCAGGTCGTACCAGTAGAGCAAACGGCCTCCGAACGGCGACACAATGAACATGTCGGCGGAGTTGACTATTACCGCCTCATCAACGCCATCGCGGTCCACATCCTCGCGATACACCGACTCGGCTGGGTGCAGGCTCTGCCAGGCGGCCATGGCCGGAGCATATGCAGCGCGAAGCGCCGCCTCGGAGGAGGCTGATCCGCCTGAAGAGGAGCTCTCGCCTTTCGTGGGCGGTCGGCCAAATCCGTACTGGCTAAAGGCGTACAGAAGCTTCGCCTGATCCAGCAGTGCCGCTGCGGAGGCAGCCTCCGGCCCGGTCTGGACTGCCCCAGCTCCAGCTTTCCGGATGTCAGCCTCAACAGCCTGGATCCGGGAACGAACTTCGCCCTGAAGCTTACGTATGCTCGCAATCTGTGGGGAACTAGATACGTAGGTCTGCCAGTCGGAGAACCCTGCTGCCTTGACCGCCGCACGAACGGAGGCAGGCTCGGCAGCTGGAATCGACGCGACAGCAGGGAGTGTAATTCCCGATTCCATCAGGCCTGAGAGGGTGGATACACTGACCCATGGCTCCGCCTCAACCGCGGTGAGCAGCGCATCGAGGCCTCCCCATTGGGTCTGATCCGAGCCAACGCAGATCTCCCTCGCGTACACCACCACAGAGGCATCACGCGTGTCCCGTGCGTAGGCCGATGCCAGGTAATCCATGGCTGCTGCCGGAGAACCCGTTCGTATGGACTCGTCCACCGCACGCGCGAACGCCTCATCAGCCTGAAAGACCGTGATCTCTCTCCCGCTCCAGCCAGTCCTGACAGGCGCGTTCGGAGGCAGAACCCCGAGGGTCCCCGACGACAGGCGCCAATCAGGGGCGAGTGTGTGAGTGTACCCAGCCGAGCTCAACAGGTGAATGATCTCCTGCCTCCATACGAGTGAGGGATTCCAGAACCCGGTCGGCGCCTCGCCGAAGAGATCCATCGCTGCGTGGGATCCAAGCGCCACAGCGAGTTGCGCATCCCATGGATCCATGGCTGGAAGCACTCCCTCGGCGAATGAGGCGCCCAATAGCTCGAACTGGCCCCTCGAGAGTCCGTCCCTGAGCTGGCGGATAGCTTGTCCGCCTGCCCACGTGAGGCCTGATGCCAGTGTCGCAGAGATTCCCACGGAGAACTTCAGGCCTTCGTGGGCCAAGAGCACATCGAGAAGACGCGAGGCGCTCTCCATGGCCTTTCCGGATTCTGCGGCCGATGCATCCCCGGTCAAGCAGAAGGCGAATGCCACATCAAGCTGCCTATTTGGCAATTGTAACCATGGCCCTGGCTTTGGCGATTGTGCATACCCAGGCGCAGCGGTCAATGGCAGCGCAAACACCGCTGCCAGCAGCATCGCAATGAGAATCGCCATTGGCGCCCACAGCCCATGCTTACGCATCGAAAAGCCCACATCCCGTTCTTAGTGCAGTATCTATCGTCGTCGCCGATCCCTCGCTGCCTTCGCGAGGGCGATGCCTACGGCAGATATGATGGAAAGGCCGATTATGGCCGCCCACACCGCCGCGACAGCCCATCTGGCCTTCGGCTGGGCGTTTGCCGGAACAAGCACCGCATACTGGCGCTTGGCCTCATTCCACGATCCAAGCTGAGCGGCCTGGGAGTTGGGGCCATCGTAAGGCGCCAGGATGTCTAGGACGTTCGGATTGATGCCCAGATCTGAGCCTCCTCCAAACACCCACGCCTCTGAATGAGACACCACCGGTCGGAAACCGTCGGGGCCGTACCCATCCTGCGACGCTACGAGCACGTAGTATTTCCATGTCTCTCTTGGATCGCCAATAAGCCGCCTGGGAACCGTCGCTCGGATGGTCTTGCCGTCGGGAAGAGCCTCCACGAACAGCCCATCCGATCTGCCTGCAGATGAGCCGTCCTGCTCGGCGAGGTAGACACGGCTTCCGCCCCACGGCATCAGCCTCACATTCACATCCCATGCGTAACGGCTGTCGAAGGACACGTTGGCCCCCTCGCGTAGAGTGCCCGACCGGCCCTCTCCAGGCATCGTATCGATGTAGATGTCGATCAATGCGTGGCTGAATCCCTCTTGCGAGTTCCAAGGATTCGAGATCTCTGCAAGCGAGGTCTCGAAGTACACGTTCGCGTCGTCGCACAGCGCCCTGAACCGTGTGACATCGAAAAGCCCGTGAAATGGGGCGAACGCCGGGTTGGTAGGATACGTGTAGCACCCCGGGCCGAAGTCATCTCCCTTCGGATCCTCGGCCTCCCAGAGCACCCGCTCCGAACCCCACACCGCAGTCACACTCGAAACGAGCGTGGCCACGGCAACCGCCACCACGAAGAGCACTTTCCGCACCGCATTCCCTCCGGCTCTTTTAGCTCTTCTCTCCATGCTTCTCCATGGCGTAGCATGCGGCGCCGTACACACCCACATCAGCGCCGAGTGACGCCGGGACTATCGGCGCCTCCTTCGCCATGAATGAGAAGGCACGCAGAGCCACAGTCTGCCTCACTGTGTCGAACAGAATATCGCCTACCTGAGCGACTCCGCCTCCGATGACTACCATCTCCAGATTGAGCATGTTTACCACGTTCGCGATTGCAGTCCCAAGATATTCGAACGCGCTCTTTAATATGGCGCAAGCCGCAGGATCGCCTTCAGATGCCACCCGCGCTATGAGCGCAGCGTCTATCGCGGAAAGGTCACCATCAGCCGCCCGCAGCAGACGACTTCCGACCGCTCTCCGCGCGACCTCACGGCCGCGCCTAGCGATTGCGGTGCCCGAAGCAAGGGCCTCCAAACACCCGCGATTCCCGCACCCGCACATGGGACCATCTGCAAGCATGGTTGTGTGTCCGAGTTCTCCAGCTCCACCAGTAGCGCCGTGGAAGACCTTCCCGTTGAGAACGAGTCCGCTGCCGATTCCAGTGCTGACAGTGACGTACATCATGTGCCTGGTTCCACGGCCGGCGCCCATCCTGTTCTCCGCAAGAGCAGCGGCGTTCGCGTCATTCTCCAGGTATACGGGCCGCCCCAAGCGCTCTGAGAGGATGCGCGTGACAGGCACGTTTCTCCACCTGAGGTTCGGAGCGTCATCAACGATGCCCGCTTCATGGTTGAGAGGGCCTGGAGCCCCGATTCCGATTGCGCATACACCGGAGATGCCTCCAGGCGTCTGCTCCGCAAGGCTCAGCACTGACCCGACGATCCTATCCATGACGGCGTCAGCGCCTTCCTCTGCCTGAGTGGCAAGCCTTACGGAACGTAAGGCCTGCAGAGTATCATCGACCAGCGCCGAGGCGATTTTCGTGCCGCCTAGGTCAACGCCGATGTAGTGCCTTCTATTCTCCACATGCCCCTCCACCACGACACCCCCACTCTACACATTGCTGCGCGGCGGCGCCGCACCGCGGTTTTCCATGGCCTGTACAGGAACGCGCCGGGGCACACGGCCCCGGCAGCGCCGTGGAAGTCACTATATGATGGACTTTTCGGTTTTCGGGTCGAACAGATGGCACTCGTCCATGTTCAGGACAACGGAGTGCCGCTCGCCATCCTTCGCGGCTGTTCTGGGGTTGACCTTCGCCACAAATGAGTGCGGCCCTGTGGTGAGGTACAGATACGCCTCTGAACCCATGGGCTCGAGGACGTCCACCAAGCACTCGACCACTCTATCTTCTGCAGGCTCGGACACGAAATTGATATCCTCGATGTTCTCGGGCCTGATGCCTAGCATGACCTTCTCATCATTGAACTTGCCTATGTCCTTCATTCTCCCGCGGGGCACCTTGACCCTGAAGGTGTCGCAATCGACGATGTAGTCATCGCCCTCCCTGCGAAGCACGCCCGGCATGAAGTTCATCGCTGGGCTTCCGATGAAGCCGGCCACAAACATATTATCTGGATGCCGGTAGATCTCCATGGGAGCTCCCACCTGCTTGATGAAACCATCCTTCATCACGACTATGCGGTCACCCATGGTCATGGCCTCTGTCTGATCGTGAGTGACATAGATGATGGTAGTCTGCAGGCGATTGTGCAGCTTCGACAGCTCTGCCCTCATCTGAACCCTAAGCTTGGCATCGAGGTTCGACAGCGGCTCATCCATGAGGAACACCTTGGGCTCGCGGACGATGGCGCGTCCAACAGCCACGCGCTGCCTCTGGCCTCCCGAGAGCGCCTTCGGCTTGCGATCGAGGAGGTTCTCGATTCCGAGGGTGCCCGCCGCCCCACGCACACGCTTCTCGATCTCAGCCTTGGGGAACTTGCGCAGCTTAAGCCCGAAAGCCATGTTGTTGTACACGTCCATATGAGGATATAGGGCGTAGTTCTGGAACACCATCGCGATGTCGCGATCCTTCGGAGGGATGTCGTTTACCAGTGTCTCGCCGATGAAGATGTTGCCAGATGTGATCTCCTCGAGGCCAGCTATCATTCGGAGAGTCGTTGACTTCCCGCAGCCGGACGGCCCAACTAGCACTAAGAATTCCTTATCATGGATCTCCAGGTTCACATCACTTACTGCGACCACATTGCCAAACTTCTTGCATACGCGTTCCAGCCTGACACCTGCCATGAGTAAACCTCCCAATATATTAATCGGTGGCGCCCCGCGCCCACCTGCCATTTGGCGCTATTCGACATGGCCCTTCAGAATCCTTCAACGATATCGCTCCCAACTGCGTATAATGGGTCAGCAAATCTAGAGGTGGTGATGGCCCTTGGCTGACTGCAAGCCCCTCGTCCTCATGCGAGGCATGAACGTCATTCCTGTTGGCAATGTCCAGGAGCAACTGCACTTCAGGGGATTTCCCCTCGGAGAAGTCGACAACATATTCGGCATCAGGACTGAGTTGGCTGTGAGACAGTTCCAGGCGAGTGTCGGCCTTCCTGAGACGGGAATAGTCGATGCAGAGACATGGCGTCTCCTTTTCGATGGGCTCCCGCTTCCCGCGGATTCCTGCTGCCCCTCTGAACCAAGGGCCGCGTCCGGAGCAGCCCCCTCCGGCGTCAGCGGCAGTCCGGGAGAATCACCTGACCCAAGCCAGTCTGGGGTTGAGAGCGGTTCGCCGTCATCGGGAATGCGGCAGGGACTGTCGCTCCGCATCAGCCTTGCACAGCGTCGACTCTCTCTCCAGCAAGCCGGTGTGGAGATCGCGCACTATCCAGTGGCCATCGGCAAGCCATCCACTCCTACGCCTAGCGGCAACTGGATGGTGCTCAACAAGGCTCTGAACCCAGGTGGAGTATTCGGAACCAGATGGATGGGATTCACTAGGGTGGGGCATGGCATTCACGGGACCAACCAACCTCAGTCGATCGGGCACTCGGTGTCGAACGGCTGTGTGAGGATGTACACCCCGGATGTGGAGGCCGTTTTCGGACAGGCGTACGTGGGAACTCCGGTAGTGGTCTACGCCGGAGTTCCCGCACCCACGCCCACACAGGGCGCCTACATCGTCCAACCGGGCGACACTCTCTTCCTGATAGCGCGCAAGCTTGGAACCACTGTGGACGCGCTGAGAAGTGCTAACGTTCTCGTGAGCGACGCCCTGTCAGTGGGGCAGGTGCTGACAGTCCCGGGGTTCTCCGCGGCGTCTGCAACCACTGGCGTTGACTACATTGTACAGCCAGGCGACACCCTGTTCCTGATCGCGCGCAGGAAGGGCACGACAGTGCAGGCACTCATGGCAACGAACAACCTGACCAGCACGAACCTGTACGTGGGCCAGAGGCTCCGGATTCCCGGAGGGCCCAGATCTTCCGAGCATGCGCGGACAGCGAGCCCGGAATATGTCATCCAGGAAGGCGATACCCTATGGGGAATAGCCTCCGCCTTCGGAACCAGCGAAGAGGCGATAGTGGACCTGAACACCCTGATGAGCACGGGGCTGTACGCAGGGCAGCGGATACGAATTCCGTACGGTCTATGATGGGAACGAACGGACCCGGGGAAGAGAGCATGAGGCAACGAGGAGATCCGGTTCTCACCGGATCTCCTCGTTGATCGGTTGCGCTTCGATCGGCATCCATTCAATCCATGGCATGTCGGCATCAACCGGCAATCCCTGGATCGGGATACTAGAACGATACTTCCATGCCGGCGAAGACCTTGTTAGTGCCGATATTGTTGTAGGTGTAACCTAGGGTCACACCGTTCGGCGCGCCGTACTCGGCCTTGAGTTCCCGGCCTGGAGTTGGCTGGCCATTCGCGTCTGGGGCAGGGTTCGTGTCGAGAAGCCCCGAGAGGCGAACTCCGCTGAGCGCAGGGATGCCTGATGAGACCGATGCGTGGGCCACATGCCTTACGTCGTGGATGGAGAAGTTGGTGACAGTCATGCTGTAGTCGGCAGCCATTCGGATAGCAGGCATGACCTCACGCTCAGCCATGGCGATTCCCAGCCCGGTCTTGTTGGTGACGGTCTCAGCCGCGAGGTTCTGAGTGATTCGGTGCTTCGCCGATAGTCCGAAGCCCATGACGTTGGTAGCGACGGAGGCGCCGATAGAGCGCTCATCATCGAGCTTGCCGTCGTTGTCGGCGCCGAGTATCTCACCGTCGACCACGATTCCGAACCCGCGGACGTTAGTGGATACAGCTCCTGTGATGGCCGCTACTCCGTGCTCGCCTAGGAGAGGATCGTCCTCTCCTCCGAGCCTGTACTTGGGATCGAACTCAGTCGCGGTGCGCCTGTAGCCGGCCGTTGCGGTGATCCCGTAGGGCAGCCCGAAGGCGCCGCCGATCCTAAGTGCGCTTGAGTTGGTAGTTGTCTGGCCAGCATAGATTCCTTCGATCGCCACGTTCGAGATTGGCGTAGCGGCTGCGCTCACCACGTAGTTGTACTCGTCATTCGCTATCTTTGCAATCGCGGCATCGAGGCCAACTCCTGAGATCCTGCCCGCTGCGTGGGCGCCGCGCACTGGAACGCCAGCGTCCCATGCGTAGAATCCGTCGATCGCCATGGGCCCGAAGTTCATTCCCGAGACCGACACTCCATCGAGAATCTTGGTGTCGAGGATATACGGAGAGTACTCGATCTGAAGGTCTCCGAGCCTGGTGGCGACCACCGGGCCGCCTAGCCAGTATGGTCCCACTGCCTCGAGGTAGGCGGTGTCGATGGCTATGGCGCCTACTGGGTTCACTACTGAAGCGACGGTCTTGCCCGTCTCGGACATGAACGTCCACTCGATGGGCTTCAGTTTGATGACGCCCTTGACCGTCTGCCCACCAACGAGTCCAACATTAAGGGCGAGGTCGAGATCGGTAGTGAGCCCCGGACCCTTCCCGAAATCGTACCATACCTCTCCCTTGAGGTTGCCGCCTAGGCTGACTTGCGCGGCCGAGACAGGCAATGCGAATGCTGTGATCATCAGTGCTGCGAGTATTACTGCTAGTCTCTTCATCTGTTTTCCCCCCTGGGTTCCTTCGTTTGCTGTTGCGTCTGTTCTGCGGCTGTTCGTTTCTTACTGCATCTGGTCATGTCTGCTGCTTACTTTGGTGCGACGTGTGCTGCGTCTGGCCTCGGAGCCCACGGAAGTGTTCATGTTTTCTGCCGCACGCCCCTCTGGCACGAGTGCGATGTGTTGCGCCAATGGCATGTCCTCTCGGGATTATTGGGGGGGCACCTCCTTTCGCTCCCGTTTCCACGCCCATGGCATAGTTGTACCGGTTAGAGCAGGGACGAGTGATTCGCCATCACCTGTTCTGGGGTATCAATTCGATCCTCAGCGGGACGTTCCTGCACGTAAATGCGTGTTTGCGGCGTGTAACTTGTGGGGGGAGTGGACATACCCTCCGGTTATTCCATTGAGGAGGAAAAAGGAAGAAGGAAAGCCGTTCCGAGGCGGGGAGGCGCGCCTGGCGCGCGCCCTTCCCCGCCCACACATAGCAGCAGGGCTTCTTAGCTCATCACTAGAGCCAGAATCGCCTTCTGCACATGCAGCCTGTTCTCAGCCTCATCCCAGAGGGCGGAATGAGCTCCATCGGCCACCTCGTCGGTGATCTCCTCTCCGCGATGCGCCGGCAAGCAGTGCATCTCGATGCAGTCTCGCTTCGCATGATCGACGATATCCATGTTCAGCTGGTATGATGCAAGATCTCGAACACGTCTGTCGTGCTCATGCTCCTGACCCATGCTCGCCCACACATCGGTGTAGAGGATGTCGGCGCCTGACACTGCCTCGCGCGGATCGCGCACAATCTCAATGCGGGCCCCAGTCGCGGCGGCGTCGGCCCTGGCGGCCTCCACCACCGACGGGTTCGGATCATATCCTTCAGGGCATCCGCATGTTACGTGCATTCCCATCTTCGCGCCACCGTACATCAGCGAGTGCGCCACGTTGTTCCCGTCCCCAAGGTAGGCAAGCTTGCGCCCCTTCAGATCGCCCTTCTTCTCCATCCCTGTGAACAGGTCCGCCATCACTTGGCACGGATGAAGCAAGTCGGTGAGGCCATTGACAATCGGTATCGACGCCTCCCTGGCAAGCTCGATCACATCGCTGTGAGCGTAGGTCCTGATCATGATGGCGTCTAGGTACCGCGAGAGCACTCGCGCTGTGTCGGCGATAGTCTCTCCCCGCTTAAGCTGAAGATCGTTGGCATTGAGAAAGAGGCCGTACCCACCTAGCTGCCAGATTGCCACTTCGAAGGAAACGCGCGTCCGGGTGGACGCTTTCTGGAAGATCATCCCCAGGGTCTTTCCCTTCAGCACATGGTGGGACACCCCGGCCTTCTGCTCAGCCTTGAGCAGCGCAGCAACGTCCATAACGCGCATGATCTGCTCTGTGGTGAAGTCATGAATGGAAATGAAGTCCCTTCCTGAGAAGCCTCGCCCCAGCTCATCGTGGAGCAGTCCTGTCACCTTAGTCATCGATGCACCACCTTCAGGTTTGATTATGGGCGCACGCGGCTGAATCGAGCCGCACCGGAATGCCTCTGCCACATCTGGGGCAGGCCGCCTCCGCCAGGTGCACCACAACATGAGAATACCCGCGCCGCTCTATGAGCAGCTCACCACAGTCCGGGCAGACCGTGTCGTTTCCTCCCAGGACATCCGCGTTTCCTATGTACACGTAGTTCAGACGCTCCCTGGCCGCCTTTGCGCACCGCTCAAGAGTCTCCACTGGAGTGGCAGCCGCCGTCATCCTGTAGTTCGGATAGTATCTGGATATGTGCAGGGGTATCTCGGGGGAGAGCTCAGCCACCCACGAGGAAAGCTCGCTCATCTCCTGCTCGGAATCGTTGAGCCCCGGCGCCACCAGAGTCGTGAGTTCCACATGGCAACCAGCCTCATGCCAACAGCGAATCGTATCCAGAACAGGCTTAAGCGACCCTCCGCACACCGTGCGGTAGTACTCTTCAGTGAACGCCTTGAGGTCGATGTTCACAGCATCAATCAAGGGAATCAGCTCTGCCAGCGGGTCCGGGTTTATCTCGCCGTTTGTCACCAACACGTTAAGGAGCCCTGCCTCGTGGACCAGTGCTGCGCAGTCGTACACAAACTCGTACCACACGGTGGGTTCTGAGTATGTGTAGGCGACCCCAACCGACTGCTCGCCCACACTGAGCGCGAGTTCCGTGAGTTCCTCAGGGGTGAATTGCTTGGATCTCGCCGCCCGCTGCGATATCTCCCAGTTCTGGCAGTACTCACAGGCTAGATTGCATCCGTAGGTTCCGATAGAGAGGATGCCTGAACCCGGCATGAAATGATAGAGCGGCTTCTTCTCAATAGGATCAATGGATATGGATGTGACTGCCCCGTAGTTCTGGGAGACTATCCGTCCACCCACCATGGCCCGCGCTCGGCACGCCCCTACACTTCCTTCACGGAACCTGCACCCGCGCGGGCACAACCTGCATTCGCCCTTGGATTCCCGGACAGAAGCGTACATCGCCTCTCTACTCGTAGCGCTTCACCTCAAACCTGGCGTACTGAAGAGGCTCACCCGGACCGATGCCCGCCTTACGGCGAGCAATCGATACCTGCTGCTCCACAGAGTCCACCCCGTCGAGATCCGGCAGGAGGAGCCCAACACGGTCTCCACGCCGCACAATCACCCCGTACTTGGCAGGGTCTAGCTCCTCTGGCCCATCTATATCCTCAGGTTCTGAGAGTACATCCACTGAGTAAGCCAAGTCCGCCAGTTCCCTTTGCGCCACAGGCTCGAACCGCGGGTCACGGACTGCGGCGGATATCGCATTGCTGATTATCTCCTCGGCAATGCATGCCTGCATCGGCTCTGTAGTGCCGATGCATCCGCGCAGTTCACGGCCTTTGTGTATGGAACAGAACACACCCGCGCGGCCCCGCATGTTGGCTGGCAGAGGGTCAGGAGCATCAATTACCTGACGCCTAACAACGTACGCCTCCGCGGCATTCCTGGCGAGCGCCGCATGCGCGGATTCCGATCTTCTGCGTGCGTCAGCCCTCAGATGGAGAGCGTTGTTGAGCTCCCCTGCTCTACTGGCTTCACTCTGCCCGGATGGACGGAATGTGGCAACCGCGTATCCGACCCCGAACGGCCCCTCGTAAGAGTGAACCTCCGAGATCACATCGAGGCCATCAATGGCGCCAAGCATCATGAAGATGGCGCGCAGTCCACATTCACCGGCGGAGGCCACGAGCTTGTCATCGAGCCCTGCCAAAGCTGCTGCGTCCCTTGAGGAGAGTGCCTCCACCACCAGCGAATCGAACTGGGCTCCCCTAGGGCTGTAGCCTGCAGGCGCCCCTGGCGCGAGCGCATGGGACAGGTCGCCGCTGGCAATCACGGCAACTCGGCCCGATCCCGCCTCAATCGCCTCGCGGAGTGCGATTCCGAAACTGTAGAGCTCGTTCGGAGCGCCCACCCCCATGGCCACGGGGATCAGACGGAACTCTCGACAATGCTCCCAGATGTATGAGAGGGGCACAAGGGTCCCGTGGTCGAGCTTCCTTGGGATTCTCATGCGAATCATGGCCCGCTCATCAAGGAGCACACACGACACTTCGGCTGCCTCGGCATGATGCACCACGGACCGCGCCAGATCCAAGTCGCACTCGAACGAGAGAGACACGTCCGCGCCAAACTGTGAGAAATCCCCGCTGATCCGCGGTAGCCCGGTTATCGCTATGGCGTCAGCAAACACGGGCCCATGGGGGGATATCACCACCACAGTATCAGGCGCAGCGTCTGCAACCGCAGTCGCAAGCGCCTTCATGCCCTGCACAGTGCGGCTCGCCTTGGGCGTCTCGCTCCCGCCCACCTCAGGGATTATGATGGGCGGATGAGGTGAAAGAGCAGCCAGAACTAGTTCCCCCATACTCACTTCTCCTCTCCCACGGCGGAAGCATGTGTGGCCCCAAACCTGCTCACGCAGGCCCCCAATCGGTTCAGCTTGCCACAGATGCCCTCATAGCATCGGTCAATCTGTTCCACCCCTGATAGTGAAGTCTCACCCTCCGCCGCAAGCCCGGCCAGGATTAGCGCTGCGCCCGTTGCCGGGTCGACAGCCCTTACCATAGCTCCTGTGAGCCTCTCGATGCCCTCGATGATCAGGCTTCTGCTCTCCAGGCGCATGAGCGCGCCCATCCTCCTCAGCTCGTCCACCTGGAGAAAGCGATTATCGAACACCGACTCGGTGAGCACGCTGACTCCAGCGGCGAGAGACATGACCGCCGACAGTTGCGGCTGCATGTCGGTGGGGAATCCCGGGTACGGTCCTGTCTTCGTATCGCACGCTCTTATGGGCCCTGCCATGGCGAGCTCAACGTAGTCAGGTCCGATATCCAGCTCGGCGCCCATCTCCGCGAGCTTCGACAACACTGAATCGAGGTGGGTGGGAATCACGTCCATGACTCTAACCCTTCCCCTGGTGATCAGCCCCGCCGACAAGATGGTGGCTGCCTCTATCCTATCTGGTATCACGCTGTAGGTTACCGGAGACAGCGAATCGACCCCGTCGACCCTTATTGCATCGGTTCCCGCGCCGCGGATGGCGGCGCCCATCAACGTGAGGAAGTTCGCGAGGTCAACCACTTCGGGCTCCTTGGCGGCATTCTCGATAATGCTTGTCCCCTTTGCGAGGCAGGCGCCCATCATGATGCTCTCGGTGGCGCCGACGCTCGGGAAATCCAGGTATATCCTGGCGCCAGACAGGCGGCTCACGCTTGCAGCCACGTATCCGTGCTCCACGGCCACATCTGCTCCAAGCGCTCTCATTCCTTTGAGATGCAGATCCATAGGCCGCGGGCCGATTTGCTCGCCATCGGGCATAGCCACCCTCGCCTTTCCCGTTCGGGCCAGAATGGGCCCAATGAGAAGGCTCGATGCTCTGATCATCTTGCTCAGCTCGTAATCGGGTTCATGATGGATGAGCCTGCGTACGCGCACCTGGAGAACATGGGGATCGCTCCGCCTGACGCCCACCCCGATTCCCTGCAGGATCTGCCCCATCAGCCTGACATCCCCATTGTCCGGAACGTTGTCTATGGTTGTTTCGCCTTCCGCCAGAAGAGAGGCTGCCATCACTGCCAGGGCGGAGTTTCTGCTGCCCCCCACGCCTACATGCCCAGCGAGCCGCCTGCCGCCCGCCACCCGAAGCTCCACGTGCCACAACCTCCAGGCCGCAGCGGTTGATCCGCCGCATGTCAGGGATAGCTATTCTGCATGACCCGCCCCTAATCCTCTCGGAACGCCTATGATCGGAAATGGACAATCGACTGATTGCGTTCGAGAGGTCCCTCGATCTCTACGTGTCCGGAGATAGTATCCAGTAGCTTCCCCTCCACAAGCAGCACTACCTTCTTCACGTATGGGAACTCGGTCATCGTGTTCACGATGGAGTAGATCGTGAGTTCCTCGCCTCGGCTTCCGCCCCAGTGGTTCGCGACGAACTCAGCGCCTAGGTCGACAAAGGCCGTGTCGCCCTGGAGTCGCACTGACCTTAGAACCGTCCCCTTAGGGATCGTGGGCTGAAGTATGCTTTCCCTCCCAGGCCCAGCGATCAGCGCCCCCATGGCGGCAGAGAGCGCCCGAGTTCGCTCCATGCTGCGCAGGCCGGGAATCTCTCTCACCTCTGGCATAAGCGAGTCCTCGAAGTTGGTGGGACCGCCGAAATACAGAACCATCGAATCCGGCGTGACTTGAACAGGCGCATTGTGAGCGCCAGCAGCACTGGGCGCGCCCAAAACGCCCTCGGCGTCTTCAGTGCCTCCGATGTCTACTGGGCCATCCACTCCCACTTTGTGCACAAGCCCCCACTCATCCCCCACACCGGCGCCATCCGGCGCCGATGCAGCCTTGTCCGCGGCGGTCATCAGATATGCGACAATGCCATGGTGTATGGCATCTGCCACTCTCACTCTGTAGGCATGATCAGAGAGAAGCCGTTCCTCACGAGGATTCGAGAGAAATCCGACCTCCACCAGCGCAGATGGAGCAGCCACCTTCCGAAGCAGGTACATGTCGGCGGGTCTGGCGCGCCTGGTATTCGGGCCAAGACGCCGAACTAGCTCCGCCTGTATGTGCTCGGCCAGTTTCCTGCTCTCTTCGGAGACGGGGTTGTAGAAGGTCTGCGCCCCGGACCATTGCGGTTCGGGGAAAGCGTTCGAGTGTATGGTGACGAAGATATCTGGTTTCTCAGCGTTGACCAAGGCCGCTCTCTTGGCCAGTTCGGCACGTTTATCGGGGTTGCTGTTGTTCTCGCCGTTGCCCATGAGGTCATGATCATCGTCGCGCGTCATGACTGTGTACACAGCGACTCTGTTCAGCATCGTCCGCAGCTCTGTGGCAATGTGGAGGTTGATCTCCTTCTCCTTGATCCCCGTCTTTCCACGGGCGCCGGAGTCAGGCCCTCCATGCCCTGCATCGATGGCCACAGTCCGGCCACACACTACATCCCGCAGCGGAGCCAAGACCATCACCGCCCGAGTGGCCAGGAAAAAGGCGAAGGCGCTCAATATCACGACCGCCCCTATGCACGCTGCCGCCTGTATGGGGATCAATCTTTCCATTATTGAGCGTCTCACACCGCAGACCTCCGGCGGCGCTGGGCTCGCGTCCCGCGCCACTCAGAGGATATGCCACACCACTCCAGCGGATGCCAACTCAGCGGAATCCCGGCGCCAACCGGGCCCCGCAGCGAATCACCGAACAGCCCTTATGACCCTGTACCCGCCGCCGATCTCCGGCTCATCCGCACATCCATAGATACCGACAATGAACTCCCGAAGGGATCCTGCGCCCTGCTTTGTTCTGGCGACGGCGTAGAAGCGACCACCCGGTTTCAGCCGGTCGTGCGCCTCCTCCACAAGCCTGTGCACCACAGCCTTCCCGGCGCGTATCGGCGGATTGGCAGCGATCACATCGAACCGCCTGTCTTCAAAGGGAGCGAACCCATCTCCGCAAGCGACTACCACGCGGCCCACGCCGTTCCTCTCGGCGTTCAGCCTCGCTAGTCCGCATGCACGCTCGTTTATGTCGACCATCCATACTCCAGCACTGGGCACTGCTGCCGCGATTGCGATCCCCACTGCTCCGTAACCGCACCCAAGGTCGAGGAAGGATTCGCCATCCCTCACTTCGATTGCCTTCAATAGCTCCTCAGTTCCCCGGTCCACCCGGCCTTTGGAGAAGACCCCGGAGTCCGTTTGGAACTTGAGCGTACGTCCTCCTTTGGTCACGTAAGATACTGTCCTTACCTCATGAGCGGACGTGGGAGAGGCAGTGAAATACTGTTCAGGCAGTGCATACACCCCCGCGTTCTTCTATCCCTGGTATCCTGAGGGTGTCTATTTCGACAGACCGCCACTCCGTCCTCCCGAGAAACGCCGATTATCACATCGTCAGTTTCCCCTCAGGCGTCTTCACTATCTGCAGGAGCTTCTCTTCCCTGCCACTCTCGGCGTTCACGTACACAAAGAACTCATCCCCGTAGGAGGTTCCGTGGAACTCCCAGCAGAATGCCTCCGGCGCCGCTACTGTCTCCACAGGGATTACCGCCAGTTTGGCAGGATCACTGGCGACAAATCCCGGGCTCAGAAGCTCCTTGGCCTCTGTTGACTTCACTTTCGGCTCGGGCAGTTTCCTCGCCGTGTGAGACATGAAGTAGCCGGTGGCATCGTAGCCAATGACATCGCCGGAGTCCAGAGCCACCTTCACTTTGATCAGGTCCGGATAGACCAGCACGTTTCCCTGCTGATATATGAATGGTATCACCGCGGCGTCTGCCGCCTCAGAGACGAAAGTCGGAGTCATGCTGACCATCCCGACCTTCGCCAGGAACTGATGCGCCCGGCTGACGGCATCGTCAAGATCCAGCTTCTTCGGCGCGAGGTCCCTCGCAACATTCATCAGTGTGACATGGCCTCCCACTTTGGTCACGTCAACTACCGCGTTCGGCTTTCCGCTGTTCTTGGGAGCATCGAGCTGTATCCTGTAGGCGGGGATCTTGCTCCTGACCTCCTCTTCAACCTTCGCGGAGTGAGCCGAGGCATCGAATGGGACGAAACGCATGGCGATCTCTTTGGCCTGCTCTGCCGTTATTGGAGCGCCCGTGACCCCTACGGGTTTGCGGGCCTCGATGTGGTCGGAGAACGGCCCATCGTAGATCAGGGTCGGGAAGGTCTGAATCTGCTCGTCCACCTTGGTGAGGCCGTCTGTCACACCATCGACGGCCGTAGTGAGCTTCGCGCCTGTATTCCCTCCCCCGCTCTTCCTGACACCCGCACGCGCCTGTTCCGCAACTCGGACCCAACTGACCTTCCCGGCAGCGGCCTGCGCTTCCATCTTGGAAAGGCCGTTTGACAGGTCCTGAGACTGTGCCTTCATGTCAGACAGCCGTTTCCAGTCCTCTGCGCTCATCATCTGCTGATCCGCTGCCTTACGCGCTGTGGAAAAGGCGAAGTCGCTCACCTGAGTGAGGAATGCGGACGTCCTTACCAGGATACTTTGGGATACCGGAAGGCTATTCAGATTGGCCTGCGCATTCGACGCCTCTCTCCACACGTCGGACAGCGCCCCGACTCTAAGCCTTGGCGAGCCGGCGGCAAGGCTCTTTGCTATCGCGGTGCGCACATTGTCAACATTGCCCAGGAGATCGTAGAAGGCATGGAAATACTGGTTCTCCACTGCAACCTCAAGCCTTTGCTTCGCCTTCATCTGTGCAAAACCATACGTCAGGCTTACCACGGTTATCAACACCAAGAGCGCATATGGCCAATTGTTCGCGGATCGGCGCGCTCCAGCTGAATCATCCGCCATTCGAGATCACCTCTCCCTCCCGCCCTAACGGGCGAATACATGCTTCCCTATGCGCACCGCTATGCCCCTGCCCCATATCCATCCGGACACGGGTTTCGATGGGTTCCAGAAGAAAAGGCAGCCGTATGTCGGGTCCACTCCGTTTAAGGCATCACGTGCGGCCGACCTGGCCTGGTTGCTAGGTGAACGCCTCCATATGAGCCCATTCGACACCGATTCGAACGCAGCCGGCTGGAACACAACGCCCGGAACGGTGTTTGGGAACTTCGAGCTCTCCACACGGTTCAATAGGACTGCCGCCACTGCCACCATTCCCTGGTAAGGTTCGCCCTCCGCCTCCGCAGTCACCAGCCGCGCCAGCAGATCGCCACTTCCACCGCGACCCTGTGCGTCGGCGCCTGGCAGGCGATTCCATGCGAAGGCCACTGTTACTGCACATGCAAGCACCGTGATCGCCACTAGCCGCTTCACCCTGGTCATCATGACCCCTCCTCTCTCGCCTACCGTGCGAAGAGATGCCTTCCTATCTGCACTACGACTCTCCTCGTCCATATCCAGCCCGACACTGGTTTATAGGGGTTCCAGAAAAAGAGCGAGCCATAGCTGGGATCGAATCCATTCACCGCATCCCGCGCCGCGCTGTAGGCAACGCTGTCCGGGCTTCGCCGCCATATCAGTCCGTTCGACACGGATTCAAGTGCATGTGGCTGAAACACCACTGCCGACACACTGTGAGGAAACCCCGATGCAGCCACTCGGTTCAGGATCACAGCGCCCACTGCAACCTGTCCCCTATATGGCTCTCCCCTGGACTCTGCCGCAATCACCCGGGCCAGGAGATCCACTGAAGCGGCGCGAGACGGCATTACGTAGGCTCGCGCGGTCACAGACGGTGCAGGGGCAGTGAATCCGAAGCCCAAGGCGCGCCATGTGGCCCGCCCAACGACCCCATCGGCGGCAAGCCCGTTTTTCCGCTGGAATCCCCGAACTGCGAGAGAGGTTCTCGTGCCGAAGACGCCATCCACAGCGCCTCGATAATACCCCCACTGTGACAGTTTCCACTGGGCAAGCCGCACTGACGCACCGCTAGTGCCCCAATACAGCGTAGGTCTGGTTTCGGCGAATGCCGTGGCCGGTGCGATGAGGATCAGGGCAGCGATGCCCATCGCTGCCAGCACGTGTACAAGTCGCCGACTTCCTAGGCTCATTGCGCAGTCCCACCCCTGTTCTGGTTGGCTCACATGAAACTGCCACTATTCTCCCTGACGAAAGGCATTCGTATGCGCCGCATGTTCACCGGCGCCCACCCAGAAAGCCGTGAGAGCGCAGAATACCGCGCAATGCAGCGGTCTCGCGAGCAGTGCGCAGTATTCCTGCCCATCTCATCTCCAGGTGTTTGCAGACGGCGAAGTGCGGCTTGGACTAGACGTTGCCATGGCAGTATTATCAGTTTGACCCGGATAATCGCCGGACAAACATATGGGGAGCTGTGATATGAATGATGGCCACAGTGGGCATCACCTTCAACCTGAAGAAGGACTTTCCCCACGCCTCCGAAGGAGGCGGCCACGCTCCCGATCTGGCTGCCGAGTGTGAGGAGGAAGAGACGGTCGATACTCTCGCATCCTCGCTCTCGCGCCTGGCAGAGAAGGTAATGCTGTTCCCACACAAACCGGACCTATTGGAGAGACTGGACGAGGCGCGCCCGGATATCGTGTTCAACATCGCCGAAGGCTGGATGGGGCGTAATCGTGAATCCCTCATACCGGCGCTCCTTGAACTCCTAGAGATTCCGTTCACGGGCTCAGATGCACTCACCCTCGGGATCGCCTTGGATAAGGCCATGGCTAAGAGAGTGGCGGCCACGGCAGGAATCAGAACACCACGATCCATCAAGGTCAACTCCGCGCAGGGTCTTGATCAGATCGACCTGCCATTCCCAGTGTTCGTTAAACCCAACTCCGAAGGCTCAAGCAAAGGGATACGCGATTCCTCGAAGGTATGGAGCATCGAAGAGCTGCAAGAGAAGATCCAGTGGATACTCAGCACATACCACCAGCCGGCTCTGGTCGAGGAGTTCCTGCCGGGGCGGGAGTTCACAGCTGGAATCATCGGAAATGGCCGCCCGCACGTACTGCCGATAATGGAGGTATGTCCGGGTGACAGAGACGCCGCAGACCATAAGTTCGTGTATTCCTACGAGACGAAAAGCGAGAACCTAGAGCGGTTCAGAGTGCCAGCTCCGATCCCGGAAGAGCTGGTGCAAGAGATCTCCGACATGGCGGTGGGCGTGTTCGAGGTTCTGGAATGCAGAGACGTCGCGAGAGTGGACTTCAGGCTGAACAGCGCGGGACAGCCGTGTTTCCTCGAGATCAACCCGCTCCCGGGTCTGTCGAAGGTTAGCCTCCTCCCCCTGCAGGCGAAGGCCGCAGGAATGAACTTCGACGACCTGGTGAGCTGGATACTCAGGTCCGCCTGGTCCCGCTACTACGGTTAGCCCGCTCCATTGGGCTGTAGATCAATGCATGGGTTCTTGCCAGGCTAGCGAGAAGGCGCGTCACCTTCCGGGCGGACGATCGCCCTGGGAGACACGCCTTCTCAATGTCAAGCGGTCTTTTGTGGGCCCTGTTGTGGGCTACTTGATGTAGACCCATTCCGGAGTTCCCACGATCCTAACGAACTATATCGCAAGGCTCCACCTTAAGGAAGAACTCGTACAACTTCTGTGCCGCCCCTAAAGTCGCGACCTGGTCATCGGGGCTCAGGTCATGCAGGATCGCGGCGACCATCTCCGAATGGAACACCTCATGGAACCGATACGCATCAAGACCATTCGGGGTTAGGCCGACGAGAACGACCCGCCGATCTTGATCAGGCCTCACCCGAGTGACATACCCCTTGCGCTCAAGACGGTTCATGGAGGTCGTGAGAGTCCCCAGAGTTATGCCGAGCCTTGCGGCGATCTCCGACATTGACCTCCAGCGATCCGCTCCCACTGCCTCCAGCACGTGAATCTCGGTTATGGTGAGTCCTCCTGCGTAGGCCTGGTTGATGACTCTCTCTTCGATGGACAGGATCCTATTGAACAACTTCACCAAGACGTCGTTGAGAGCGCCAGAGTAATCCGGCATCTGATCAGCCTCCAATCCATCTCAATGAGACATAATCCTACAATGATTCTACGAGCAGCTGGGTGATCCTCCTAGGGGGCGGTCTGAGCAGACCAGGTGCGCGTCATTACTCGCCACGGTTCGTCCTCGCCGGGCTGGAACGTTGGAAGGACTTCCCCTTGGTTCGTCGAAGTTGACGCAGTGCCTTGCGCCTGTCCATTCGCACCGCAGCCGGCGCATGAGTCCGCTCGAAGGAGGCGCTATGTGATCATGAGAGCCAAAACGATGCCCGCAATCGCCGTTAACCTTGTCCTTGCGCTGTGCCTTGCACTATCAGGAGTGTGGGCAGTATTCCCATCTGCGGCACAGGCCGCAGATGCACCACAGCTCGCCGATGCGGGCCAGCGGACCTACATCGAGTTCATACTTGACTCCTCGGTGAGCATGACCGCTAAAGTCGAGGGGTTTAGGTCGAGAATGGATGTAGCCAAGGAGGTCATGGAGCAGCTCATCCGCGACCTTCCCGATGATCCGTCGCTGTTCATTGCACTCCGCGTGTACGGGGCAGAGCTGGCGCCGAATGCAGCCGACAAGCCGTGCGACGATACCGTTCTCGTGCAGGAATTCCAGCCTGTCGCGTCGGCGAGGAAGGGCATGATCGACATAGTGCGCTCGATCAAGCCGAAGTCCATGACCCCCATCGCATACTCCCTAGAGCTAGCGGCCAAGGACTTTCCAGAGCCACGCGATGCGCGAAATGTGATAATCCTTGTCACCGATGGCGCCGAAAGCTGCGGTGGAGACCCATGCGTAGTATCCAAGCGTCTACAGGACCAGGGGCTCATCCTCAAGCCATACGTAGTCGGGTTCGCCCTGAGCGCCAAGGAAGCCCCTAAGGTGATGTGCATTGGCGACTACTACGGCGCCACCGACACTCAGAGCCTCAAGAAGGCCTTGAACTCCATCATGGCGCAAGCCATATCCCCATCGATCATCGAAGTCCAGTCGTGGGCGGGCGGAGTGAACGTCACTTCCCGCACCGACATACAAGTGATCAAGCCCTCTGGCGAAGCCGTAGCGGCAGGTGTCACGGTAAGCGTCCCGTCAGCCGCTCGGGTCTCTCTAGAAGAGGGTGCATACACCGTTCGAGGGCGACTCGCCGTCGGAACAGAGATCATCACAGTGGAGCAGGCGGGCGTAGTCGCCAAGCCAGGCCAGACCACCAAGGTAAGGCTGGATTTCGGCACTCTTGAAGGAAGAGTTCGGATAGCCGCGTCTGCGTCTGGAATGGACGTAAGCGGCGAGGTCGACATCCGTGTCCTCAAGGATGGTGCTCCAGTCGCAGCGTCCTGGGCTGGAATCCCACCGAGCGCGCCGCTGCCGGCTGGTGACTACACATTCGTAGTCACCCACAGGCGCTACCCGGAACTAAGCCGAATAGTCGCAGGGTCGATCCTTCCTAATAGAGAGACCTTCCTGTCGGTCGACTTGGGTCAGCTCCCCGCAGCGCTCGAGGTGCGCGTCACCTACATGGGCGCAAGCATCGCGCAGCTGTGCCAGGTGACGGTGTCCGGTTCAACCGTGCAAACGCAGCGAATGCCTGGACCTGACGGAAGCGATGCGTTCCGCCTCACTACGAAACCGGGATCATATGATCTCACCGTACTTTACCAAGGCGAAGTGACGGTTGAAAAGGCAGTTCGTGGCGTGGGTGTCGCAGGAGGCGAAACCAAGCAGGTAAACGTGGATCTCGGCGACGTCCTAGGCGCCCTGCGGGTACGCGTGATGGCCGCTGGCCGAGATGTTACGTCGCAGGCCAGAGTTGTCGCATCCGGCGCCGCTGGACAGATCGAGCTTCCACTGAAGCTGGGAGTGCGCGAAGTCGCCGTGATTCCTGGAGTCTACGGCGCCGAAGCCGTCTACGTGGACGGATACCCAAGCGACGTCCAGGAGGCATATGTGAAGGCTGGCCAGGTCACCGAGGTCGTCATTGAGGTAGAGACGCCTGGAAGGATTGTCCTCATTCCGCTCGTCGCAGGCAAACCGCTAGCACCTGCGAAAGTGTCTGCGATGGCATTCCAGAGTGGCGCGGCAATGGGCGCCTTCAAGGTCCAGCCTGACAGGCTAGAGATCTGGCTGCGGGAAGGCACGTACGACGTTGTGGGAGAGGTCCACGATCCAGTCGGCCAGAAGCGCCAGGCCCAGGGCATCGTGGTCAAATCGGGGGCGACTACCGAGGTCAAAATGGATTTTGATCCCACGGGACTGCTTCAAGTTTCGGTTGTACTCGACGGAAAGCCATATGGCAACGCCAACGTCGGCATCTACCAGGGCGGCGATTTCGTTGCATGGCTCGAGCGCGTCGACAGCGTGAAGAGCGGCGTCTACCAGCTCCGCATCGGCGAGGGCATCTACGATATCAAGATCGACCCCCGCATGGATGGGATCAGCGAGAAGATCATTCGCGACGTCCAGCTCACCGGCGGCGCGACAACTGAGCAACGAGTGGACCTTGGCGGCGCGGGCACAATCCGAGTCACACTCACCCTCGACGGAAAGCCATATGGCAACGCCAACGTCAGCATCTATCAGGGCGGCGATTTCGTTGCATGGCTCGAGCGCGTCGACAGCGCGAAGAGCGGCGTCTACCAGCTCCGCATCGGCGAGGGCATCTACGATATCAAGATCGACCCCTGCATGGATGGGATCAGCGAGAAGATCATCCGCGACGTCCAGATCACCGGCGGCGCGACAACTGAGAAACAGATCGACCTGGGCGCGACGGGGCTCCTCAGAGTGAAGCTCATAACAGCCGGGAAGGCCTTCACCGAAGCAGACGTTTACGTGTACCAGGACTCCGACTATGTCACTACATTAGACTCCAAGGCCAGGGGAGTCTGGGAAGGCAAGCTCCCCGAGGGCGTCTACGAAGTCAGGATCGAATCCCGCGCTGACGGAATTCGCAGTAAGACGGTAAACGACATCGAGGTCAGAGGAGGCGGAACCACAGAGAAGCAGGTTGATCTCGGCGCTGGGCTTTCGGCCACAGTGAGAGTGATCGTCACACTTGATGGCAAGCCGTTCTCCAACGTTGTCGTGAACGTCATAAGCAGTGGAGAGTGGCTAATGGAACTGCCCCACATCGGGCAGGGCCGCTTCGAAGGCAGGCTCGAGCCGGACGTATACAGCTTCGAGATCCACCCGGACGACTACGGCACATACGATTCCGCCTTCCTCGATGACATCGACATAACTGAAGGCGCCCCTGTGGAGTTGAGGGTGCAGATCAAGAAGTACTGAGACAGCAGGCGAAAAGGAAGCGGGAGCGACAGCGCTCCCGCTTCCTTTTCGCCTCCAGTATGCCGCTGCCCCAGCGCTGCCTGGCGATGATCCGGCCCACTCTGGGCATAATAGCCCCTACATCCCGGTGCGAACTTGTATCGAAGCCGGGCCAGGGCAAGAGGAGCTGATGCACTCGTGGAAAAGCGAACGGCAAAGCCGGCAGATGAGCCGGCTTCGGCGCCGGGCACAAGTGGTGGATCTGAGGTGGCATGGCGTCCCTGGAGTCGAGAGGCCTTCAACGATGCGCAGCGAGACCGCAAACCGGTGCTGCTATCCATCTCCGCATCCTGGTGCCACTGGTGTCATGTCATGGACGATGCCACATTCGCCTCCCCAGCAGTCTCATCGCTGATCAACCAGGAGTTCATCCCTGTACGAGTAGATACCGATGTCCGCCCCGATATCAACTCGAAGTACAACATGGGGGGATGGCCCACCGTTGCCATCCTCGATAACCTCGGGCGCGCCATGGATGGCGCGACATATGTCGCCGAGCGACAGATGGAGATCTGGCTTCAATCCGGCCTGCCAGCGTGGCGCGGGGAAATGAGCTCCCGTATCACCGCGGACGAGCTTCAGGCCGAACGTCCGTATGAGTTCACCCCCTCATGGGATGCATACCACGACATAGTCGGAACAGTTATTGCTTCGTACGATCCTGAATATGGCGGATTCGGCACTGCACCCAAGTTCCCCATGTTCGATGCAATCCATCTCGTGTTGGCAGAGCACGTGCGGAACGGCAGGCCCGTGCTGCAGGAAATCGCAACGCGCACCCTCTCAGCGATGACATTAGGGGGCACTTATGATCATGTGGAGGGTGGGCTGTTCCGCTACTCCACAGTGAGGGACTGGAGTGTGCCCCACTACGAGAAGATGCTTCTTGACAACTCCTTGCTCCTCTCCACCCTGGCGCAGGCTACAGCGTCCGCGGGCTTTGAAAAGAAGGCTTTCGAAGCATCGGCTTGGAGCACGGCCCGTTTCCTCAACACGGTCCTATTCGTCCCTGCAGCCAACTGTTGGGCAGGGTCTCAGGACGCTGATGAGGATTACTACTCTCTGCCCGCTGAGAACCGGAGCAAGCGAACCCCGCCCCGGGTTGACAGGCGGATCTACGCAGACTGGAACGGAAGGGCAGTGTCGGGGATGATCCGCGCGGGGCAGGCATTCTCGATGGATGAGTGGATCGCGCAGGCCGTAACCGCCCTGAAAGCAATACTCGGCAGGCATCGTGGCGCCGATCAAGGCCGGCGCCTAGCCATCGCGCACGTGTGCGACGAACAGGGACCCCGTGTGTACGGGCTGGCGAATGATGCGATCTCGGTGGGCGCCGCGTGTCTGGATGCTTTTGACGCCACACATGCCCAGGAGTGGCTTAACATCTCAGCAGGCCTTGCCACTGAACTCAACTCGACCCATGGCGCCGGCAGACTAACCCCTGGCGCAGCAGGGATTCTCTCCCGAATTCCCGGACCCGATGACCCGGCGTCGTTTGGGAAGCCCAACAGGGACTTTCACGAAAATGCCTACGCCGCCATTTGGTTTTCCCGGCTCTCCCAGCTATCATCGGATCCACGGACCGCCGAGTCATTTCGGGCCGCCGCCCACTCCTGCCTGGCGTTCTGCAACGTCCACTACAGGGCATACGGAGTCTTGGGCGCCGCTTATGCATTGGCCCTCGGCCAGTGCCTAGAGCATCTGGCAGTTCCCGCCCGAGAGGACGCGAACGCCATTAGGTCTCCGCTGCGCACCGTTCCTGCCGAAGTGGAATGTGAAGGAGGTGTCTGCCGGGTCAAGGCCTAGTGCTTCAGGTGTTGTCTTCAGGCGTTCAGGCGTTATCTCCTTCCAAGTGCTTCGCGTCTGTCGTATAATATTAAGGTGTCGTCTCGCGATGTTCTGGGAATCGAGGGATCGTCTTGAAACGCCTCGTCCACCTGAAAGAGTTCCTCATCAGGTACAAGTGGCGGTATATCGTGGGCATACTGTTCCTCTTGTTCGTTGATTCGGTACAACTGGTCGTTCCTCGCCTTCTGGGGCGGCTCACCGACATTCTCCAATCAGGCGCCCTCACCGAGCGCGCGTTGCTTGGTTTCGTGCTCGCGGTCATTGGGCTTGCGCTCGCGACTGCAGTTGGCCGATTCCTGTGGCGCATATACATCATGGGGACTGCAAGGCTCCTCGATTTCCACCTGCGAAACCTGCTCTTCGCGCATTTGCAGAGGCTTTCGGCGCGGTACTTCAACGATCACAAGACTGGCGATCTGATGGCGCATGCCACAAACGACATACCAGCGGTCCGGCAGGCGCTGGGTCAGGGCCTCATATTGCTGACTGATGCAGTCTTCATGACCGTGGCAACCCTGGCCATTCTGCTGAAAACTGCACCGATTCGTCTTGCGATCACGAGTCTGCTGCCGTTTCCGTTTCTGGCGGTCGGCACGTGGGCATTCAGCAAGCTGATCAACACTCGCTTCCGAGCAGTCCAGGAGGCCTTCTCAGACCTTACAGACAAGGCGCAAGAGAACATCGCGGGGATCCGTGTCGTGAAGGCTTTCGTGCAGGAGTCCCCAGAGGTGAACAAGTTCATGCGCTCCGCTCAGCGAAACGTGGATCAGAACATGAGACTAGTGCGGGTATGGGGTTTCATGAGCCCCATGAGCGGGCTCGCCGCCACCCTCGCGTTCGCGGCTGTGCTCAAGTACGGAACCACCATGATCGTGCTGAACGAAATCACCCTCGGGGACTTCGTCTCTTTCACGAGCTACCTTGCAATGCTAGTATGGCCGATGATCGCAATGGGATGGGTGATCAATGTCCTCCAGAGGGGCTACGCCTCCCTTGATCGGATCAATGCCATAATCGACGAGACTCCCGATGTGGCTGATGAGCTCGGATCAGTCAACCTCACTGATGTCGCGGGAGATATTGAGTTCCGAAACCTGACTTTCTCATACAGTGAAGGCGCGCCTCCAGTCCTCTCCAACGTGTCGTTCTCTGTACCGGCAGGCAAGACCCTCGCAGTGGTCGGGCGCACGGGAAGCGGAAAGAGCACAATAGTCAGCCTCCTTGAAAGGCTCTACAACCCTCCGAAGGGCACAGTGTTCGTGGATGGCCAGGACATCCGGGAGGTGACTCTCGCCTCTCTCCGCCGTCATATCGGGTGCGTACCCCAGGATACATTCCTGTTCTCGGCTACTGTCGCCCAGAACATCTCCTTCTCTGCTGATGATTGCCCTAGAGAACGGATCGAGCACTTCGCCAAGTTGGCACAGGTGCACAAGGATATCATTGACTTCCCCAACGGCTTCGAAACTACAGTCGGTGAGCGCGGGGTCACACTTTCGGGCGGTCAGAAGCAGAGGATATGCATCGCGCGGGCTCTCATCAAGGAGCCCAGGATTTTGATTCTCGATGACTGCCTGTCCGCCGTCGATACTCAAACAGAGGAGAGCATACTCCGGGGACTTAAGGAATACAGGGCCGGTCGAACAAGTATAATCGTGTCTCACCGCATCTCGACCATTAAGGACGCTGACGAGATCATCGTCTTGGACGACGGAGTCATCGTGGAACGTGGGACCCACGAGTCCCTTGTGACACAGGGCGGTCTCTACCAGGAACTACACCAGAAGCAGCTCCTCGAAGAAGAGATCGAGACCAGGAACTAGCGTGAAGGAGGCGAGAGGCGGAAATGCAGCAACCCCAGGAAGACGAGGTCATAGGAAAAGCATATGATTCGAGGCTTATGCGCCGCCTGATGTCCTACGCCAAGCCGTATCGCGCGTGGTTCATCGTAGTTCTGGTTGTTCTCATGTTGATAGCCGCATCCGACCTCGTAAGGCCATATGTCATCAAGATGGCCATCGATGAACACGTGACAGGATTCGAGTCACCGATGGCCAGATACCTCCCTGCCGAGGCGCCGGCAGAGGTGCGTGGAAGGAACAGAATGGCCTACGGCGGCCATGTGTACGTGCGATCAGAGCACCTTCCTGAACGCCTCCGTGAACAGGAAGGCTACGCCCACTACCAGCTTCTTAACGTTTCGGGGAAGTACGTTCTCATCTCCGAGGTCCTGCCGAAGGACCATGGCCTGCTCCAACTCGGGAAGGACGAAACGGGCGGCGCCATCCTCCGAGCCGATGGACTCAGCTATCCCGCGGCGGTAATCGATCCAGGCGGAATCATGGCCTTTCGCGGGCAGGATATCTCCGCCATCAGCAGGCTCGCCATGATCCTGCTAGCCGTGGGGGTTGGAGCATTCTTCCTCAACTACGCACAGGCGCTAGCTCTCCAGTTCGTGGGGCAGAGGATAGTGTACAGCATACGCGAGGAGTTGTTCACTCACCTCCAGCGAATGGACCTGGCCTTCTTCGACAAGAACCCGGTAGGGCGTCTGGTTACCAGAGTCACGAACGACACTGAGACCCTGAACGAGATGTACACGTCCGTGGTCGTCAACCTCTTCAAGGATGTGTTCATGCTGATCGGCATAATCGTGGTCATGTTCAGACTCCACGCTGGTCTTGCTCTCGTCTCCCTTGTCACGCTTCCGCTGATCGCGGTGGCGACGGTGGTGTTCAGAGTGAAGGCGCGCGAGGCGTACCGCATGGTTAGAACCACTCTCGCGCGGATCAACGCCGCCATGGCGGAGAACATCTCTGGCATGCGGGTGGTGCAGATCTTCAACCGCGAGCGCAGAAAGTATGAGGAGTTTGAGAAGATAAACGACGACTATTATCGCGCGGGCGTAGGCGAGATGATGGTCTATGCGGTCTTCAGGCCAATCATGGAGCTTATAGGCGCCCTCTCTCTCTCCCTGGTGATATGGTTCGGCGGGCGGCGGGTTCTTGGAGGGACCGTGCAGTTCGGAGTGCTTTATGCGATCATCAACTACGTCGGCCAGTTCTTCGGACCAATCAACGACCTAACTGAGAAATACAACATCCTGCAGTCAGCGATGGCCTCGTCAGAAAGAATCTTCGGGCTTCTCGATACTCCGATCACCGTCTCTGAACCGGAGAATCCAGTGGAAATCGACAGGTTAAGCGGCGATATTGAGTTCAAGAACGTGTGGTTCGCCTACAACAATGAAGACTGGGTTCTGCGGGACGTGAGTTTCAGCATCAAGCCAGGCGAGGTAGTTGCCTTCGTGGGCGCCACAGGAGCTGGCAAGACATCCATCATCAGCCTGATCAACAGGTTCTACGACATCCAGAAAGGCCAGATCCTTGTAGATGGGCGCGATGTCCGACAGTATCGCACAGCCGACCTGCGGCGGAATGTAGCCACGGTTCTCCAAGATGTGTTCCTGTTCACGGGCGACATAGAGACCAACATCAGGCTGAACAACAAGAGCATCAGCGACGAGACAGTTCGCAAAGCGGCCGAGCACGTGAACGCTGACCGCTTCATCTCGAGGCTCCCCAAGGGTTACGATGAGCCAGTCACCGAGCGAGGGTCCACCCTCTCCGCGGGTCAGCGCCAGTTGCTCGCATTCGCGCGCGCGCTCGCGTTCGATCCCGCGATACTAGTGCTCGATGAGGCCACAGCGAACATCGATACCGAAACTGAGCTCCTGATCCAGGACGCCCTGCCCAGGCTGATCGCTGGGCGCACCACGATCGTAGTGGCGCATCGTCTATCGACGATCCAACATGCCGACAGGATCATTGTCATACACAAGGGCAAGGTGCGCGAAACAGGCACTCACCAGGAGCTTCTCGCCAAGAAGGGCATATACTACGACCTGTGCCGCCTGCAGTATGTGGGTTTTCCACACTGAACCTCCCCGCCTGACGAGGTCGGGGCGAACGCCATTGCGCCATTGCCATGAGTAATTCGCCAGTTTGAGCCCGATTCCTATGGGCGCGCGGCGCCGGAAAATGGATCGGCGGCTGGGGATTCGCTCCCCCCGCCGCCCAATTGCCAATACTGCCGTTCAGTTCTGCCACGCCTGCCAGGGCCTATTACATCATCCCCGGCGGTTTGGCTCTGCTGGTGCTCGCCTGCCCCTGAGTCTGCGTGGCATTCTGCACTGGATACCACCCTTTGGAGTACATGGTCTCCCACAGCTCACGCTGCTCCTTCATACAGTCATCGTGTCCATTCATGAAGGTGCTGCGTACACTGGCGTTCGCTGCCTCGATGGTGGCCATGTGGTATCCAAGCGCCATTTCCTTGAGATCGCTCAGCAGGTCGGCTGCAATGTCCTTATCTGTCAGCCTGCCTTCGTCCAAATGTTTCCCCCCTCCGAACTTGTGCTTGGGATGCTACATCAGATTCTGGCCCGCCGTCCCAACCATGCCCTGGAGCGCATTCAGGTGTTTCTGGCATGAGTTCATCATCCTCTGAATACTCCCCTTTAGCTGCGGATCCTGAATCTGGTTCGCATATATCCCGCACTTCTTGAGGCATAGCTGCTCCTTGTGGAGCTGCTCGTTGGCAAACCAGCTCTCGGTTTGCGTGATCCCCTGGTTCTGAGCCAATCGTGCACCCCCTCCCGCTCGCGCGACGTACCGCGCATCGTGCGAGCCTTACGCTAGGAGTAATATCCCTCCACATATACGAGGGTATTCAGCCTGCACTTGCTAAAGACAGCGCCGATGATCGTGACCCATGCAGCGTCAAGCCGGCCTCCACGCCTCAACGGAAGGAGGCGCAGAGGCCGGCGAATCGGCTCCATGAAGGCGCTGGCGCCTGCTGCTCTCGCTATTTCGGTGGACTGAAGCGGAAGTTCACTATGTCGCCGTCGGCCATGACGTACTCCTTCCCCTCAAGACGGAACAGGCCCGCAGCCTTGGCTGCAGCGAACGAACCGCATCGGACAAGATCGTCATAGGCAACGGTCTCCGCGCGGATGAATCCGTGCTCCATGTCGGAGTGGACTTTCCCGGCAGCACGTCGGGCAACAGTGCCAGCGTGAATTGGCCATGCTCTGACCTCATCCTCTCCGACCGTAAAGAAGGATATCAATCCCAGGCTGTTGTACACTGCCCGTGACACCTGCTCCACTCCACTAACGGAGATGCCATACTCAGACATGAACGCCTCTCGCTCATCCGGAGCGAGTTCCGCTATCTCCACCTCGATCCTCGCGGCCAGCTCCACGAGGGGAACTCCCCGCTCAGCGCAGTAGGCCCGGAGGTCGTCACGGCGCGGATACCCGCTCGCCGAGAACTGCTCCTCGCTCATGTTCGCCACGAGCAGAACAGGCTTCACCGACAGAAGCCCATATCCTCGAAGCGCCGCCATATCCTCGGGTGGGATCTGAATCTCGCGCATTCCGCGTCCTTCGCCAAGCTCCGATGCAAGGCGTGTCATGATCCGGAGTTCCTCGTCCTCCTCCGAACTTCTCTTCTTCGATTCAGACAGCCGCTCCACCCTTGCCTCAGCCACAGCTAAGTCCGCGAGTATCAGCTCGTCGTTCAGGGCGGCGGCCTCCCCTAGTGGATCGGCAGGTCCATCCTCCGGAGATTCGAAAACCCGCACAACGTCCACCAAGGCGTCCACCACTCTCATGTGGTTCGTTAGCCGTGCAAGGCCTCTGGAATCGGAGCGGTCCGCCCCACCTGAGCCAGATGCTCCGGAGGCCAGGTCCACCACTTCGGTTTGAGCATAGACCGTTTTCTTCGGCTTGAACATCGCGCTAAGGAAGTTGATGCGCGCATCAGGCACTCGAGCCATTCCGATGCTCACATCCTGCCGTCCCATCGGATCGGCCCCAGTTAGAAGGCGGAACAGCGTCGTCTTGCCCGCACGAGGAAGTCCGACGATTCCAACTCTCATTCCAACCCGTCCCTTCCTTCATCAGCCATGGCCTTCACCCGTGCCTCCGCAAGTTGCGCGAGGCGAGCGGGGTCCCAGGGGTAAACGATCCAGCCGTCCACTGTGGCGCCGTAGTAATCGGGCTTCAGGTCGGGAAAGGCGGATTGGGTGGGTTTGTAGTGCAGCACCGCCACACTGGGAACACCGCCCACCTGTTCGATTCGCTGTTTCACAGCTACCACAGTCCTGCCCGAATCCCACACATCATCCACCACAAGCACTCGCTTTCCGGCGAGGTACGGATCAGCTGGGAACTGGAGGAATACAGGTTTGTCCAACGTCTTGCCTATCCCGGTGTAGAACATCACCGCCGCGGCGAGGATGTTTCTCTGGTCGATTCTCTCGGAAATCAGGCATGCCGGCACCATGCCTCCGCGGGTTATGCACAATAGGGCATCGAATTCCCCATCCAGTTTCCCTACTAGTGCGTCAACTAGCTCCTCGATGTCTTGCCACGACAGATGCGTCTTCTTCAAGCCATAGCCTCCTCGCGTCAGGCGTTATGGATGCCTCCTGTAGAAGCATGAACCGCCTATGAACTCCCGCATTATGGAGTTGGGCGGAATGTCCGCATCCTCCACAGGGGAAATATAGGTGAGAAACCGCCTGAGCCGCTTGGCCTCAGTATACTCAGGCTCGTCCTCCCTAATCACGTTCAGAAGCCGCTCGGCGTGGGGTTTCAGCACCGCGAGCTCATATGCCAGAGCGGTGTTGAACATGACGTCGGCGGTCTCCTGGAATGGGAAGATGTTTCGCTCCTCCCCTGCCCTCACCTTCTGCCACATACCTATAGTATCCTGCGCGCTGTGTCCACGGAAGAGGTTATCCCTCACAATTCTGCGGAGGATGCGCACGTCAGTCGTTGGTATTCTGTTGTGATCGTCAATGTTCAGGTGCGTCAGGGCCGAGGCGTATATCTTGAACTTGCGTCCCATGGGTATCGACTGAGTGAGCTTGTCGTTCAACCCGTGGATGCCCTCGATTATCAACATCTGGTTCCGCTCGATCTTGATCGGCCTTCCGTATGGAGAACGCCGGCCCTCTATGAAATCGAACACCGGGATCTCCACCTCCTCGCCTTGTATGAGACGGGTAATGTGATCGTTCAGAAGCGCAAGGTCAATTGCATCGATAGACTCGAAGTCGGCGTCGCCGAGCTCATCAGTTGGTGTCGAATCGCGGTCGACGAAGTAGTCATCGAGTGAAACGGGCACAGGGTTCAAACCGTTCACCTTGAGCTGCACCCACAGCCGCTGGGCAAAGGTGGTCTTGCCTGATGAAGAAGGCCCGGCGATCAACACGACCGCAGTGCGGTCTCGCGTAGCGTTGATCATGTCGGCGATCTGAGCAACCTTCTTCTCGTGCAGCGCCTCCACAATCTGAATGAACGGGTTGATCTTTCCAGACGCTATCACATCGTTCAGCGAGGCAACATCGGTAACCCCGATGACTTTGCCCCACTTCTCCGCCTCGAAATACACGTTCGCGAGTTTTCCCTGCTCGACGTATTCGGGGACCTCCAGCGGGTTGCCCCTCCTTGGAAACTCCAGAATGAAGCCTGGCAAATAGTGGCGAAGCCTGAACGCCGTGAGGTATCCAGTACGCGGCGCCATGTAGCCGTACAGGTAGTCATTCAGCCACCCACATTGGTAGATGTTCACAGTGTCGATGTTCCTGTATTTCAGCAGCCTAACCTTGTCCATCTGTCCGTCTGCGCGGAACAGCTCCACGGCATCATCCACCGTCATCGTTTTCCTGACTATCGGCTTGTCCGCCTCGGCGATCTCGCGCATCCGATTCTCCACCGAACGAACGTCCGCCTCCGAAAGAGGCCTTCTCCACTTGATCTCCCCGTACAACCCATTGGACAGGGAGTGCCGAATCATAACCCGACACCCCTCGAGAACCTCACGGGCCGCTTTGACTAGCACAAGGATTCCGGTGCGTCGATAGATTCTCATTCCATCCTCTGAACTCACGTCGATAAACTCCACTCTAGCATCGCGCGTAAGCGCGTACGTGAGCTCTCGGAGGTCGTTGTCGACCTTTGCAGCCATAACGAGCCAGGCACACCCGTGCGGCACGACGGACGCAGCCTCCTCAAGAGTTGCTCCCGCCGCAACCGAATGCTGGCTGCCATCGGGCAGAGTTATCAGGATCGTGCCTTGCGAAGTCGCAGTGTTCATTGGTCTCCTCCGATGCCAGGTTCCTGGTATGTAGTAGGGGTTTCGACAGACGAGCCGCTGCTTCCTCCATAAGTTGCTGTGGAGCAAGGCTCCGAATGGCCGAAGGGATAACGAAATCGGCTCATATGCCGATACATGCTTTAGAGTACTCAAAGCCCGGGGGGGAATGCACGGATGCAAGTGAAAGACTCCACAATAGCCATGTCGTCTAGCTATGTGCGTGCGCGCAAGCACACCAAATCAGAGTCGCTCACAGCCTGGATCGGATCCAGGCCAGACCAAGCTCCACAGGGACGTGGGATTACTAGCGCCCCCTTCTCCGACCGTGTCGCCATATCGGATGAAGCGCGAACAGCATTGGCTGAGAGGGCCCGGGGCAGTGCGGCAACACAGAGCGTGACCGATCCGCTGAACGACGAGGATGCAGGGCTCGATTCGAAGACCCGCATGGCAAAGAGAATCATCGAACTCCTGACCGGCATCAAGATCGAGACGATCAACATCACCAAGATCAAGGACGCCCAGGCGGCGGAAGCTGCCTCGCAGGCCTCCGCGGCTACAGGCAATGCTGCAAATGACGCTGATTGGGGTGCAGAGTACCAATCGACCGAGACGACCACGGATACTCAGGAGATGTCGTTCGAGGCAGAGGGACTGATCACTACCGCCGATGGACAAGCTGTCAGATTCACCTTGGGCCTTTCGATGCGGAGTGAGGAGACGTTCACGAGGAGTATCTCTGCGCGATTTGGAAACGCAAAGAAAGTGGATCCCATAGTGCTGAATCTCACAGGAGAGGCCGCTCAGCTCACCGATGACCTGTTCGAGTTCGATCTCAATGCCGATGGTGCAACCGAGATGATCTCCCACCTCCGTCCGGGCAGTGGTTTTCTTGTATTCGATAGGAACGGCGACGGCGCGGTGAACGACGGAAGCGAGCTCTTCGGGCCCACCTCAGGCAATGGCATGTCGGAGCTTTCGGAGCTAGATACAGACGGCAGTGGATGGATCGATGAAGGAGACGATGCCTGGAGCCAGCTATACGTGTGGACGCGCGACTCGGCAGGCAAGGACGCGCTGACGACTCCATCGTCTGCCGGGGTAGGGGCCATCTTCCTTGGAAGCGTCGACGCTCAGTTCGAAATCAAGGACAGCACGAACAGAACGGCTGGGGAGCTGGCCCGGATGGGGCTGTATCTTCGCACCGACAAGACAGTCCGCACAGTCCAGCAGGTGGATCTGGTTGTGTAGAATGCGGATCACGCGCCACGCCTGCATATAGAAGCCCGCAATCCCGCCGCGGTCACGAGCCTCTCCGACCGCGGCGCTCGCTATGCTTTTGTAAGCAGGCCCCGCTGTGCTGCCCAGCGGAAGGCGAGGTTGAACAGCACAATCCCAATGACTAGATGTGAAGCGCAGGCCGCCATCGAAGTCCACAGAATACCCGTGGATGCGAAATGCTGGAGCGACATCCCTCTGAAGGCGATGTCTCGAGCCATTCTGTAGCATGGCCCAAATGGAACTACCATCTCCAACGTACGGCGCCAGCCCGACGAAGCTGGATCTCCTGCGAACACCATGGCAAATAGCCCCATTGATACGAGGTTCACGAGCGCTCCCACCCTCTTGCTCATTAGCGCAACCCCGCCTAGGGCAAACCCCATCCCCAGGACTCCCATGCGCATGATGCCCATGGGAAGGCAGGCGCCTGGCGGCGGAGAAGCGAAACGCACCCCGGTGGTAACCGACACTGCAGCCACTATCACGGCGATATCCGGGAGAATACTGATCATCGATGCGATATCGCGGAGAATGACTATGCGCCACAGGGGTGCGGAGGAGACACACAGCTGCTCCAGAATACCGGATCCTGGTTCCTCCGTGGAAAGCCGGGCTGCACTCTGGAGTGCGCTGAGGCATAAGAACACGGCGCAGAAGCCGAACAGCATCTCCTGCCCGGGAGACCCATGGGCGCCCAGCCTGATGCATGCCGCCGATACCGCGGCTCCACCCCGTTCTGCCGTGGCCGCTCGCCCCGCCGTCACCCCAAGGACAGCTCCTGCCATGAACACGTACACTGCGAAGACCTCTGCGATCTGCTCCACAGGGCTTCTCAGCTTGCGTGTGAACCCCCGCTTCATCTCAACCCACAGTATCGCAAGGTCCACCACTGCTGCGCGCCTCCTTCTCCTACCTGGCATACCTGGGCTTTCCCGTGAGTTCAAGGAACACCTTCTCAAGGCATGGCTCAACCCGCCCCACCGACTCGACTCCGATCTGCGCTGCGCGCAGCAGATCCATGGCCTCGAAGAGGCGCGCCTGGCTCGCAACGTCTATCCATACCACAGTCCTGCCATCTTCGCGAGAGATCCTCACCCGACCGATTCTGCCGAGCCCATCGCGTGCGGCAGACTCGAGTTCTCCGGTCAGATCTATGCGGTACGCGCGCGCAGCAAACAGAGAGAGAAGCGCGCTTACCCTGTCCAGCGCGAGCACCCTGCCCTCGCTGAGAATGCACACCCTGTCGCACACATCCTGAGCCATATCCATCTGATGCGTGCTTATGATGACCGAACGGCCCTCGTCTTGTGCGAGGCGTCGGATAAGCGCGCGCAGCTCGACTGAGGATTGGACATCCAGGCCCAGCGTAGGCTCGTCCATGAGCAGCACCTGCGGGCGGGCGCACAAAGACGCAGCGATCGACACCTTCTGTCGCATGCCCATGGACAGGTCGTTGACTGGCATAGCGACCCACCTTTCCATGCCGAAGAAGCGTATCCATTCACGTGAGGCCGCCGAGAGCGCCCTCCGGCCCCCTGCACCCCTGAGTGCAGCGAAGTACTCGATATTCTCGTATGCCGTCATCCTAGGGTAGAGGGTCCGGCCCCTGTCGAAGACCATTCCTATCCGTGCCACCGCGTCCCTCCGCCGCCGTACGATGTCTGCTCCCCCGATTAGGATGCGCCCTGCAGTTGGAGTGATGAGCCCCGCCATCATGCCAAGCGCGGTGGACTTGCCTGCTCCGTTCGGCCCGAGAAGCCCGACGACCTCTCCGGCCTCAACCGAGAGAGTGAGGTCCGCAACTGCGGGTGCGCGCACCGCCGTATCCCGCCGCAGTCTGCGTTGGGCCGGGTACTCCTTCCACACACTGTGCAGTTCCACACTGGAATGCATGGTCATCCGCGATTCTCCTCAGGGCGGGCAGTAGGGTCTCCGCCGGTGACGGATGTGGGGTACACGGCAAGCGCCATGGAGTAGACAGTGGCCACGTTCTCATCTCCACTCGCCCTGAACTCCTCTGCCAGCTCAGCAAGCCTTTCGGCGAAGCACGTGGCCACCTCTCTGCTCATCGGGACATTGATCAGCTGCGCATTCACGACGTGATCCCTTTCATTCGCATCCTCGATACACTCGATAGCGCCACGGATGTCCCGGGTTATCGCCTCCAGTGCGATGCCCGGCGCTTCCCGCGCGCCTCCCAGAGACTGATGCACCACGAAATCCCTAGCCACAGCCTGATAGCGCTTTTCGACTATCCCGGATTTCTCCTTGGTATGCACAAGCTTGACGAGCCCTGCCCGTTCCAGAACCTTCACATGGTAGTGAAGGCTGGCCGGCATTAGCTGCAGCCTATCTGCCAGCTGTTTCACCGAAAGCGGCTCCTCCGCCAGGAGTTTCAGGGCTGCGATCCGTCTCCGGTCGAGCAGTGCACGGAGTTCCTCTATTGTGCTCGCGACATGCACAGCAGCAGGAGCCCACTGCACGCCATCCCCCTTCCTCATTTGGCACACTCCTATTATGTTGTTCCCATTTCATGATAGCCTTTCCCATATTTGACGTCAATACCCATTTGCGCGTTCCTGGCGCTACGATATGGTATCCCTGTTTCCTTCCACTGACCTTTGACCGTTGTTCGATGAATTCAGGTTCGTCGGACGGTTGCCGGCTATTGTGATGCTCTCAGCCGCACGCTATGTACCCGGAAACGCGAGGCACACAGCCATGCTTGATGATGCGACCGAACAGATGGTCCGGATTCGTCCAGCGGGTGGTCAATATCTGTCCAGCGAATAGCAGGGGCTGGACCGCAAGTATCCACCCGGCGTCGCTCACCCGTCGGTGACCTCCGCATCGCGCGGAAACTACGACCAGAATGGCGGAAACCGGGGCTCAGGATAGCTCCACACGCCCTCAAAACACAGTCTCATGCCGTAGGTGGCCAATTGCAGTCCAGCAAAGCGCGAAGGCTGCAAACAAACTGACCAGGGGGTGGATCAAGACGGTTCATCCTTGAATCGACATGGAGCCTCGATAGCCAAAAAGGAAGCCGGCGACGAATCTCCATTTCTATTGCGGCGGCATGCTCAGATTTGCCGGTGACCGTAGTCGAACACTAACAACGTGGTACGGTCAGATTACCTATAAGAGAGCTTACTATCACTGCAAGCGGTGCGGGGCCTCCAGGGTTCCCCTTGATGAGCAGCTAGGGGTTTAGCGACGGCGCGGTATGGATCTGGAACCTGGTCGACACCTACTTCCCAGAGGTGGTGCGGATCATGGACTGGTATCACGTGTCTGAGCACATGTGGGGATTCGCGCGGGTTCTGTATGACGGCAGCGAGTGACGATGCAAGGCCTGGGTAGATGAACAGTTTGAGCTACTGGGCAATGGTCAGGTTGAAGAACTTGTGAGTCGGCTGAGCGCCTTGACGGACTTGGCCGACGAATCGGCAGCAGCGTGGTGGAGAGCGCATGCAAGAACGTGGTGCAGATACGGCACAAGAGGCCAGGGATGCGCTGGAGCGCGGAGGGAGCACAGGAAGTCCTGAACTTGAGAACAAGCATCTTGAACAGCAAGTGGGACGAATTCTGGCAGAGGCGAAGGCAGAGAACCAATTCGAGCATACAGAATCCAGTAAACATCCTACGGGCAGCCTGATGCGCCACCCACGAGGAAGAGATGCCAATCCTTGAGTGCTACAATCCTTACACGCACCCTCCGTGAACCGTGAACCCACATATTGCGTTTTGCGCCGCATCGTGGTAGTCTATTTGTGGCTGTTGTTCAAGGGCGAATATGCGCATCTTCCGCCGACTTGATCAAGAGTCTACTACCTACCTAGCAAAGGAGCGCGATCAAGTTGGCGTTTGAAGACAAGACCCTTGTTTGCAAAGACTGTGGCCAGGAGTTCGTATTCACCTCCGGCGAGCAGCAGTTCTACGTCGATCACGGTTTTCAGAACGAGCCTTCCAGGTGCAACGATTGCAGGCGCGCCCGCAGGAGCAACGCCGGATCAATGGGTGGCCCCCGCGAGATGCATGAGATAATCTGCTCGTCATGCGGCAAGCCAGCGCAGGTGCCCTTCCTTCCCAGCGGCGACAGGCCTGTCTACTGCAGCGAGTGCTTCGCAGCATCCAGGTCGGAAGGCCGCCGGTAGGCGCCTGAACCAAGGTCATCGACCTTATCGATTAAGGTCTGCGAGTTCAAATGCGCGGAACACCAAGCCCCGGGTTAACCCCGGGGCTTTCGCTTCTCTCATCAGGCAGCCAAATCGAATAGCCCTGCCAATCATCATTCACGCGTACGAAGGACCGGCTTCCTCCACTCAGATCACTTTGCCCCTAGCCCTGCAAGATCGAATGCAGGCACATAATCCCGCTCTCTCACGGCTCTCTCGCCTGACTGGCAGTATCCGTTGTGTAGCCCCAGCTCATCCAGGCGATCCGCCACCCAGCTATACTCGCGCGGATCGACTGGCTCGGATATCTCCGGGAACTGCCACGCCCGGTGAGTCGGGAAGTACTGTGACATAAGGCTGACCCAGGTGTCACGGCCCAAGTGAGTCCTCATCCATATCAGCACCTCGTAGGAATCCTGCGACAGCCCGGGAAGAACCAGATGCCGTATGAGAAGTCCTCTCCTGGCCAGGCCATCAGCGCCGATCACAATATCTCCCACCTGGCGCTTCATCTCGGTGATCGCTCGGGTCGCCACATCAAAGTAGCCTGGAGCATTGGAGTAACGCACCGCTGCAGAGTCAGAGCAGTATTTGAGATCCGGCAGGTATATATCCACCAGTCCATCCAGTAGCCGAATGGTCTCCACGTTCTCGTATCCGTTCGTGTTATACACCACTGGCACTCCTAGCCCCCTAGATCTAGCGATCTCAAGAGCGAGCCCGATCTGCACGGAATAGTGAGTCGGCGACACCAGGTTGATGTTGGCAGCGCGGGCGCCGAGGTCGAGGAAGATGTCGGCAAGCTCCTCGATAGAGACTTCCCTGCCAAACCCTCCCCAGCTGATGTCGTGGTTCTGGCAGAACACACACGCAAGGTTGCAGTGGGAAAAGAACACCGTTCCGGAACCCGCAGCCCCACTGATGCAGGGCTCCTCCCAATGATGCAGAGCTGCGCGAGCCGCTTTGGGCAGGGCCGCCGCCCTGCACCAGCCCGTCTCGCCCGAAAGCCTATCTACACCGCATTGCCTGGGGCATGCAACGCAGTGCGCCAAGGCATCCATACTCAGGCGGAGCATGCCTGCGAGGCCCACAGCCCAGCGAGGTTCACCATAACCTGCGCCGCCCTTTCCATTCCCTGAACCGAAACCCACTCACCTCTCGAGTGTGCATCGCCGCCCCCAGTGAAGATGTTCGGGGTGAGTATCCCTCCGAAACTCAGGCGCGCTCCATCGGTGCCGCCCCTGATCGGAATGGTGCTGGGCCTCATGCCGGCCAACCGCATTGCCTCGCGGGCAAACTCCACGGTTCTAGGATCGCGATCAAGCGCCTCCTTCATATTCCGATACCCGCCAGTGCGGGTCCACTTGATCTCAGCGCCTGTATTGTGAGCCCGCAAAGCCTCGATACTCCGAAGAAGAGCCTCCTCGCGCGCCTGGGCCAGTGTGGCATCGAAATCCCTTATTATCAGCTTGATCGCGACGTGCTCGACATTCCCCTCGATATCGTTGGGATGGATGAAGCCCTCTCTGCCGAAGGTAGTCTCAGGTCGCTGCCCTGCTGGTATCGACGAAATCAGCTGCGCCGCCAGGTGAATGGCATTCACCATCTTCCCACGAGCGGCGCCGGTGTGGCTGGATACGCCATTGATCGTGACTACGCCGTTCATCGCCTCGAAGGTCTCCTCACTCAGCTCGCCCGAAGCGCCGCCATCGAGAGTGTAGGCCACTCTTGCTCCGAATTTGTCATAGGGGAACCGTCCCACACCCTTCCCGGTCTCTTCGTCAGGCGTGAATGCAACCCACACTTCGGGCCTGGGCACATCGGGATGACTCGTCATCTCTGCCAGCGCCTGCACTATAGCGGCGATTCCGGCCTTGTCGTCGGCGCCAAGCAAGGTGGATCCATCGGATGTGATGATGTCCTCCCCCACCGCGCCCGCAAGGCTCGGAGAGTCAGCAGGCGAGAGAATGACACCGTGTCCGACGTGGATCTCGCCTCCCTGGTACTCCCTGTGCATCACGGGAACAACGCCGGCGCCCGGAACACCCGGGACTGTATCAAGATGCGCCATGAAGCCAACGGCTGGAGCAGGCTGATCCAGGTTCGAAGGAAGACGACCGATCACAAAACAGTGTTCATCCACACAGACGTCGGAGAGGCCCAGCCCTAGCAACTCCGTTTCGAGCACGCGGGCCAGGTCCCACTGCCCCGGAGTACTCGGCGTATCATCGGTCAGGTCGGAACTCTGCGTGTTGACCTTCACGTACTGCATGAATTTCTCGGACACGCCCTCTGCCAGTAGTGCATGATCTGTCATAGACTCCGCCTCCATACTCACCAAACCGACGGTCGGAGCAGTTGCTCCACGATGTCATCAGCTTTCCTCATGCATTGATCTGGGTTCATGACCATGGGCCTCTTCACAGCATCCTCATAGATGATCATCCCGCCCGCCTTCTCAACCTTGGCCTTGATCTGGCGCAGCTGACCCTCTGCGTTGGGCCCGCCCATAGTCGCAAACACGCCAACACGGCGTCCCACCGCATCCGGCATGCTGTTGAGAAAGGTATTGAGTTCGGCCGGGGCCCTTCCAGCGAACACCGGACCGGCGATCAGCACTAGCTCGTGCGCGCGGAGGGATCGCGGAGCTCCCTCCTTGAGCCGCGCTTCGCGTTTCCGAAATGCGGCCCACCCTGCTGCCGCGTAGCTCATGGCCTTAACAGGTTCAAGGGAGCAATATTCCACCTTGTGGCCGCGGGATTCGAGAGAAGCCCCTATCGCCTTCATCAGCCGTTCTGTTGCGCCGCTTCTGGAGTAATAAACAAGCAAAGCTCTCACTTGTGATCGCCCTCCTCATCGCCTGGATGCACACCTATATACAATTCGACGACAAGCCGGTCATACCTGTGTCAGCGGATATCGGAGGTGAATCAGCTAGCTGCATTAGGATGTCCTTGAATGGCATCATGCCTGGGACTGGCCTGATGGTCGCGAACGGATACGGCGCGACGACAACCTTCGCTTTCATGAGCTTGCCAACGAGTCGGCGCCCTTGTGCTTCGGGATAGCGCGAAGCATCTCTTCAAGGGCTGCAATCTTGTCTTCAGTCGCAGTGGCCCGCTTGAACGCCTCCCCAGCCTCCATGTACTGCGGCGTGAAGTTAGCAGGCATGCGCAACTCACCTCCAAGCTGTCACTTGAAGAGCACAGCAGCGCTGATCGGGGCGACCACCACCGACGTGTGTTGATCATCACAGGCGCCAACCGGCAGGAATCTGAATGCACCCCGCCTGAGCGATTGGACGCCGGCACGCATCCCGGCGACTGCCGCCTTCCAGGGCCCTCCTGACGGAAGGGCCAGTTCAACAGGGTTCCTGTTCGCGTTGTAGATCACAACGATGGTCTCCCAGTCATCCCCAGCTGCCTTTCCGTCGATGGAGAACGCGATTACGCCCGCGGGCACGCGAAGGAATCTCAGATTCCTGGCGATATCAGCGGTTGACGCCATGCGAAAAGCGGGGTGAGAGCGCCTCATCTGGATCAGGCCCCGATAGTAATCGAACACCGCCCGATACTCGCCCTTTCGACCCCAATCGAACCCGTTGACACTATCCCCTGCACAGTAGCTGTTTCGGTTGCCGCCCTTAGTGCGAAGGATCTCGGCTCCGCCCTCAATGAACGGGATCCCCTGAGAAGTGAGTATGATGGCCTGCGCCAGGAGATCCAGCCTAATCTGATCGGACTTCGAATCGAATGGACTAGATCGGACGATCTTGTCCCATAGAGTCAGGTTATCGTGACACGACACGTAGTTCACAGACTCCCCAGGGGCCTGTGCAAAATCATGTATCTCCTGGGAATAGCGGATCGCACCCACAACACCGCTCATCACCGCCAGTTCGCGCCCTGGCGCCCCAGTCGCATAGCCCTGTCCGGCGCCGTCGTTGTCTCCCTTGATCGCATTGCGGAAGCCATCGTTGAACAGTGCGACACCGAGGGAACGCTGTCGGCCTTTTGTGAACATTCTGGAGGTCGGCAGCCCCGAAGGACCGCCGGACCACGGTTCGCCGTAGATGAGCAGAGTGGGGTCAATGGTCCTCATGCTGGAGGCTATCTCCTTGACCGTCTCGTAGTCGATGAGAGCCATGAGGTCAAAACGGAACCCGTCCACACGGTACTCGCGCACCCAGTACTTGAGCGAGTCAAGCACAAGCTTTCTCACCATCGGTCTCTCAGTAGCGAGCTCATTTCCGCACCCGGATCCGTTGGTGAATCGGCAGGCTCCACCTGTACGATGATAGTAGTCGGGAACGATGAGGTGGTACGGCGAATCCTCCACTGTGTAGGTGTGGTTGAACACGACATCCAGTATCACCCTGATCCCTGCCTGGTGCATCGCCTGCACCAGGCGCTTCACCTCAGTGATTCTGGCCGTTCCACACTCCGGCGCGATGGAATACGAGCCCTCAGGGACGAAAAAGTGGTAAGGATCATATCCCCAGTTGTAGGCCTGTGAGTCTGACTCGTCCACAGATGCGTAGTCCATTATGGGCATGAGATGCACATGGGTGACTCCCAGCTCTACCAGATGGTCAATGCCTGTTCGGACCATACCTGGGCCTCGTGTGCCTCTCTCGGAAAGACCAAGGTACTTCCCGCGGTGGGCTGCGCCGGATGTGCGCGATACGGTGTAGTCCCGCACGTGCGTTTCATACACAACTGCATCAGTCGGTCGGCAGAACGGCGGGCGCTCGTCCCCCGCCCATCCCTGGGGATTAGTTGCAGCGAGATCGACCACAATGCCCCGCACACCATTGAGTGTGAGGGCGCGAGCGTATGGATCAACAGCCTCGTTCACGCCACCTCCGTGGCGAACTCTGTACGTATAGCAGATTCCAGCCAGATCGCCGGCAACCGACGCAACCCATGTTCCATCGCAATCCGGATGCATCTCCACGACCTCGCAGGCTAAAGAGTCCGGGGTAGCGTACAAAGCAACCCACGCTGCGAGCGCAGTGGGGGCGAACACCCGGAACTGCGTGGATGCAGACGAGTAGACTGCCCCAAGATCATCGCCCGGATAGTACAACTCGAAGAGCTCCTGACCGCCGACGGCAACAGCAGGAGATGCCCCAAGGCCCATATCGTCCACCTCCTCAAAACCCGCATCTAGCTGCCTGTTATATGATATACCACAGCCCGAACGGTGTCCACCCAACCGCGCGCACCTTTCCCTACCTGTTTGCGAAAAAGGATTCCATCTCAGTAAGGCATCTTTCGAACACATCGAGGGCCTTCACGACTGGCTCCGGGGAGGCCATGTCGACCCCTGCGCCTCGAAGCAGGTCAATCGGGTACTTAGAACTCCCTCCGGAGAGGAACTCGATGTACCTCTCGCGGGCAGGAACCCCCTCTGAAATGATCTTGTTGGCCAAAGCCACAGCGGCGGAGTAGCCTGTGGCGTACTGGTACACGTAGAACGCGTTATAGAAATGGGGTATCCTTGCCCACTCCGCAGCGATCGCCTCGTCGTGCACGATCTCCGGCCCGTAGTAGGCCCTGTTCAGTTCGATGTATTTCTCGCACATAGCCTCCGGGGTGAGCGCCTGTCCAGATTCGAACATCCGGTGGGCCTCGCGTTCGAACTCAGCGAACATCGTCTGCCTGAACACGGTGCCTCTGAACTCCTCAAGGCAGTGGTTTAGCAGATACATGCGGCGCACTGGGTCGGTTGTCTTCCTCAGAAGGTGCTCCATGAGAAGAACCTCATTGACGGTGGATGCCACCTCAGCGACGAAGATCGAGTAGTCGGAGTATACGAACGGTTGCCTGGACCAGGAGTAGTGGAAATGCATCGCGTGGCCCATCTCGTGAGCAAGCGTGAACGCATTGTTCAGAGTGTCCTGCCAGTTCAGCAACACATACGGATGCGCTCCGTAGGCGCCCCACGAGTAGGCGCCAGAGGTCTTGCCCCGGTTTTCCGCCACGTCGACCCATCCCATCTCAAGCCCCGCCGAGAGCTGGGCTCCGTAGGCCTCACCCAGGGGGTGCAGGCCCTCCTTCACCATCTCTCTCGCCTCATCATACGATACCTTCCAATCGATATCAGGAATGATCGGGACGTAGATATCATACATGTGCAGTTCATCGAGGCCTAGCGACCTCTTTCGCAGCGCCACATATCGATGCATCAGATCCAGCCTGCTCCTCACCGCATCGATGAGATTGCCATACACATCCACAGGGATGTTGTCACGGTCGAGGAACCCAGCCAGTGAGGAGTCATACTTCCGCACCCGAGTGTTGAAGGCATCTGCCTTCACCGACGCGGAATACGAGGCGGAAATCGTGTTGAGAAGAGATCTGTAGGATGAGTAGAGGGCATCGAACGCATCCTTCCTCACCCTCCTGTCACGGCTCTCCATGAACTTGATAAATCGGCCCTTGGTTACCTCCACGCTGTTCCCACCCTCATCAACGATGGATGGGAACCTGACGTCCGCATTGTTCAGCATTGAGAATATGGTCGACGCCCCGTGACCCATCTCGGCTGCCATAGCGATGATTCGCTCTTCAGCTACGGTAAGAGTATGGGCGCGTCGGCGCGCAACACTGTGAAGGTACTGCCTGTAAAGACCCAGACCTGGCGTATCACAGATGAACCGCTCCAAGCTCTCTTCGGGTATGGCCAAGATCTCCGGACTCACAAAAGAAGCAGCTGAGCCCACTTCCACCGCAAGGCTGGCTGCCCGATCATGCATCGCCTGGTATTTCGGATTTGCATTATCTTCGTCCTTACGCATATGGGTGTAGACGAATACCCTGGATGCGAGCTCCTCAATCTCGTCCTTAAGCTCCAGGCCTGCGAGAAGAGTCAATCCGTCCGTGCCCAGCCGTCCGGCGAAGGCGCCAAGTTCCGGCAGCTTGAACTTGATGATCGACATGTCAGCCTCGACCATCTCGTCCGATCCGTAGATGTCCTCAAGCTTCCACTTGAGCGAGACGGGAACATCCTTCCTCTCGGGGATATCCTCTACATTCTCATGTGACAACAAGCAATCATCTCCATTCATTGGTCAGTGGACCAGGATCACACACGCGCGCCGGTCAAGGTACTAGTTGTTCGTCCTCTCCCAGAGGAATTCCTGTTTCAATGTCTGGGTCGCCGTCAAGCCCTATGTCCGAAGGGACGGCGCGCCGAGCCACGGCCTTACCTTTCCACTTACCTGTCCGGTAATACAGGTATGTGAGCAACAGGCCAACATAGGGGCCCACTGCCATTCCAGCCCACACTCCCTCAGCTCCGAGGCTAGTGCGGGAGAGAACCGTGACCAGCGGGATTCTGATCAGCCACAGCGAGGCCAGGGTGATGAAGAAGGTGGGCAGAGTATCGCCCGCACCTCGCAACACCCCTGCCACCACGAACATCGCCGCCAATGGGATGAATGCCAGAGCGCTCCACCTCAGATACGCTGAGCCCGCAGCCAAGACCGCTGCATCCTTGGCGAACGACGCGAGGAGGACTCGTGGAATCAGAAGGGCCACAGCGGCCACCACGGCAGTGATCGACATCGCCAGAATGCTTCCCCACTTGACCGCCTGCTCCACTCTGTCCTCGCGTCCGGCGCCCAGGTTCTGCCCAACCAGGGCCGAAACAGCAAGCCCCACACTCATTGCAGGCATGAACGCGAACTGCTCAATGCGGCTGCCGGCGCCGGCTCCAGCCACCGCCACACTGCCGAATCTGTTCAGAATGGAGTTCACAACCATCATGCCCATAGACATCACAGTCTGCTGGGCGCCCGCGGGAAGGCCGATCTTCATGGTAAGCCATGTGAGATCCCAATCCAGACGCAGCAGGCCCCTGAGGCTGTCCGCCACGTGCATCTTGCGGATCAGGTGCATGATGGCAAGCAATGCGGAGAATGCCTGTGAGATTACGGTCGCCCAGGCCGCGCCGGCCACCCCCATCTTCGGGAACGGGCCGATACCGAATATCATGATCGGATCGAGTATGATGTTCATTATGGTTGCGGCCGCAAGGAAAGTCATCGGGGTTTGGGAATCACCCAGGCCCCGCAGTATGGAGCTGGAAACGCTATAGATGAATGTCGGCAGCAGGCCAAGCATGTATATCCCTAGGTAGACTGCCGCCGTTTCGATGATGTCTGGCGGTGCATTGAGCAGCCGAAGCAGAGGCCATCGAATGATGTAGCCGAGCCCTGCGAGGCCAAGCCCGAGAATGCTCAGGAGTGTGAGAGAGTTGGCGACCGTCGCATGGACCTTATCGTGAAGGCGCGCTCCGTAGTATTGCGACACCAACGTGGTTGTGGCCAGAGTAAGCCCCGTGATCAACGCTATGAGCGCGAATATTACGGGAAAACCAACAGAGACCGCGGCAAGCGCCTGCGGCCCCAGATACCTTCCAACCCAGATGCTGTCCACCGTATTGTACGCCGCCTGCAGCAGATTGCCTATGAACATCGGCATCGCGAACGCCAGCAGATGCCTTGGCATGCTTCCGGTGGTGAAGTCCCTCGCCCGCTTCGATTCCATATGGCCCGCGGTTCCTCCTAACTCACGCCTTCGGTTTGGACTCGGCCTTCTCCACCCGATCCACCCTTGGGCTCTTCCTGCCGAGTACTGCGTCGGCTAGATTCACAGCGAGGTCTCCCACACGCTCCAGGTTATTCATCAGCTCCACAAAGACCACGCCTGACCCTGACACGCACTTGCCTTCGTTGAGCCGGTAGATGTGGTTCACCCTAAGCTGGTCCGTCAGGTCGTCAAGCCGCCTATGCATGGAATACACTTCCGCGGCGGCTTCCTCGTCTCCGTCGGAAAGGGCATCGGTCCCTCTACGCACTATGCTATCAGCGAGGTCCATGACCTCTCGAAGTTCAACCGCTGCCTCGTCGGAAAACGACAGTTTCATGTCGTATTTCTGCCTGGCGTACGACATCATCTGCTCCGCCATATCGCCCATCCGTTCAACATCGCCCACGGAGTGCATGAGCCCGGTGAGCCTTGCGGACTGCTGCTCATTGAGCGAGCTCTTGGTTACCATGTCGGACAGATACAACACTACCTCCCTGTTAAGCCCATCGACGGTCTCCTCACGAGTCGAGATGTCCGAATCTAGCTGGGCAGTGTATCCATTGAGCAGAGCGGACCGCGCATTCCCAAGCATGGCGTGGACGATGTTCGCCATCCTCACCGTCTCCGCTGTCGCAAGGTCCAGCGCCACCGCTGGAGTGTTCAACATTCGCTTGTCCAGATACTTAGGTCCAGTCTCCTCCACAACATCGTGACCTGGGATCATCCTGGTCACGATCCTCTCTAGGAGCGCAGTGCCTGGCAACCAGATGCAGGTGTTTAGCAGGTTGAATATGGTATGGGCATTGGCAATCTGCCTCTGTATGTCGGAAGCGGGGGAAACTGACTTTACGAGCCAGCTGAAAGGAGTGAGGAACGGCATGACCACAACCGCGCCGAACACGTTGAACAGAAGGTGGGCGAGAGCCGTGCGCCTCGCAGTCCGATTCGTACCTATGCTCGCGAGCATTGCGGTGATGCATGTCCCGATGTTGTCTCCTAAGAGAATGGGAATGGCCACGTTGATGGTCACGATTTCAGGAGATGCGATGGCAACCGCCATGAGCATTCCGATGGTGGCCGCACTGCTCTGCACCACCAGGGTCATTCCAAGCCCCACGAGCAGCCCAAGAATGGGTCGGGCGCCAAAGGTCCTCATGGCGTTCATGAACGCCTGGCTTTCACGGAGAGGCGCAACGGCAGCGGTCATCGTGGAAAGCCCTAGGAATAGAATCCCGAAGCCCAGGATCACCTGGGCGACGCTTTTCCACACCTTTCTGCGGGCCAGCAAGTACATAAGGAAGCCGATGCCTATGGCCGGCAGCGCATAGTCGGCCAGGTTAAACGCTATGAGCTGAGCCGTGACTGTGGTGCCGATGTTGGCGCCCATTATGACTCCAAGCGTCTGCCTGAGAGTCATGAGGCCTGCGTTCACGAAGCTTACCAACATGACAGTTGTGGCGCTGCTGCTCTGCATCACTGCCGTCACTATGGCGCCCACAAGAACGCCCTTGATTGGGCTTGACGTGAGGACCTCGAGCACATGCCTCATCTGCTCGCCCGCCGCGCGCCGCAGGCCTTCGCCTGTGAGTGTCATCCCGTACAGGAATAAGCCCAGACCCCCAACTATCCCAAACAACATGCTCCGTCCCATACTACTACCACCCCTGAACCTTGCTGAGGAAGAGCGTCGCGAGTTTCGGGTCAAACTGCGTCCCGGCGCATCGCCCGATCTCTGCGCACGCCACGTCCTTGGGAACAGCAGGCCGGTAGACCCTCTCAGTAGTCATCGCGTCATACGCATCGCATATCGCCAGAATGCGCGCCCAGAGGGATATCTCTTCGGCTCTCTTGCCATCTGGATACCCGCCTCCATCGTATCTCTCGTGATGCTCGAGTATCGCGCGATAGTCTTTGTCGCCATATATCTTCTCCATACCTCGGATGAGTTCAGCGCCCCAGGCTGGGTGTTTGCGAATCTCGTCGAACTCCTCAGGTGAAAGCGACTTCGTCTTGGTTAGGATCTGATCCGAGAGGTTCACCTTTCCGATGTCATGGAGCCTGGCCACGTACTCTATCTCCTCAACCTCGCCTCTAGAGAGATGATAAGCCTCCGCGAGGCGCCTCGCAAGCATGGCAACCCGTTCGGAGTGACCTCCGGTGTAGTGATCCTTGGAATCGATGATCCGTGCCAAGGCCACATTGATCTGCTCCGCGTTCTCCTGCTTCACGAGGGCGCGCTGAGTGTAATTCTTGTTGGAGATGAAGAATGCCTCAGTTAGAATGTACGCAATGAGCCCGCCGTACTCGTAAAGCGCTGCGGCCATGAGGCCCATCAGAGCCGACGGAAGCACTGAGTTCAATGATGCGAACACCACGCCTGGATCCAGCCTGAACCTGAACTGCGGCTGTGAAAGCATCACGTGGAGATTGACCGTGACGCCAGACACAAGCACCCAGGCGAGACCAGAAGCGATAGCGGCGAGCAGAAACCTGATGCTGGAGAAATCTGGTGCAAGATACGGCCAAACGAGGTGGAACACGGCGTAGGATGCGAGAGCGCACAGGGCTATGATCGCTCGGTTGCACACCATCTTCAGCACAGCTAGCCCCGCAGGATTGCACTCGACCAGTATCCTGTACTCCTGAAGGCTCAAACTTCCTATAGCTGCGACAAGCGCAGTAGTGCCCGCATCGTACTTCATGACTGAGATCATCATCACTGGAAGCACCATGACCACAACAGTACTGTGGAGGTTGATCACAGACAGTGACGATGCCCACAGGAGGGCGACGAACACCGCGGCGGATCCGATAGGAATCTCCAAAGCCGAGTTCGTTGCGACTAGAATCACAGCTGCTGCGATAAGGCTGAACATGTATGAGATACATAGCCTGTTGCTATTCTCGGGCACATCGACACCCCCTTCGGACCAAGCAAGGCCTAGATATAGCGAGACTCGAGAAGGGGCCCGTCGCAGCAAGCACCCTGGCGCGTCGTCGCGCTACTTTATCAGGCAGGTCTCTGCGAAAGCCATGACTGACAGAACGAGTGTCATGGCGGCAGCTATGAAGCTGACGAGTGCGAACTTCTTCACACGCTTCACCTCCCACAATCAACCTAGCAAACGGGAGGCTCAGCTCATCTTCAGATCTCATCTCGTGCTGCGACGGGCAAACTCAAACCAGCAATCGCGCCGCTTCTACTGCAAATCGGCGGCGCGCTCTAGTTGCCTATTCAGTGCTTGGAGTATGGAACGGACAACGGAGGTCGGGAGATCGTCCTTCTTGTAAGCGGCTCCTATGTACCGTCTCCTCTCTCCTGAATCCCGGCCTATTATGGTGACTTCTGTGATGACTCTATCTCCGATGATGCTGCAGTCCGCCTGCAGCCGATACTTGGCGCCTAGCAGAGCCTGGACTGCCTCCAGGGCCGCGTGTTTCATCACCTGATCAACCGAATCGTTCACTGCACACCCGCAGGCAGTGCCGCAGAATGACTCGCCTTCATAGTCCAAGGTGACGTGGCCAATCATGCTGTGTTTCGGCCCGTACTCGATCGCCACTCTGCTCAAAACAGGCCGCCTCAAGGCATTTGTTCCGGATTCGGGCGCCTCGCCGACCTGCGCGATGCTCACCCGCCGGTAGTCGACCTTCTCGCCCACCTCCAGCAGGTACACAGTCTCTATGTCCTTCTTCATTCTCTTGATCTCATCCTGATCCAGCTGCCCTGCCACCATCACATGTATCTCATCGCCCTCGACGGCGGCCAGGACTCTCACCCTAACAACGCCCGGGAGCGTAAGCAGCCTCTCCTCGGCCCTCGCGAGCCTGGCTTCCCTATCGCCCCCGGCTTCACGGTTCTCTGTCACTGCACCACTCCCCCTGCACTATGTCTCGGCAAACCACGGATTTGAATTCGCCTTCCTCTCGCGAATCCCTTCAACTGCGCTGCCGCCATAGGGTATAATTGAATGGATTCTCACTCTGCACGCGGGAGGAATGGGCTTGAAGAGGTTTGCCAAAATCGCCATTCTGGCGGCGTTTATCGTCTTCCTTATGGGCGCCGCCGAGGCGACCGTTGCAGTCAAGCACGTCGTGCTCATCTCCCTAGACGCGCTTGCAGCGCGTGACCTCCCATTCATCGCAGGACTGCCGAACCTGGGCAGACTGATTTCCCAGGGTGCAACGGTGCAGTCAGTTGTGTCAGTGTATCCGTCCATCACCTACCCAGCACATGCGACGATCGTCACCGGAGTAACCCCCGACGTGCACGGCATCACAGCCAACTACCCACTGCAGGTGGGCAACTCCAATCCTGCATACTACTTCTACGCACGGGATATCAAGGCGCGCACGATATACCAGGCCGCCGCTGACAAACATATCCGCACTGCCTGCATCCTGTGGCCAACCACATCCCGCGCCGAGATCGACTACTTGATCCCAGAAATATGGCCTACCAGGCCGGGTGAGAGTCAGATGATGCTCATTCTCGCGAACGCGAGTCCGATCACGGCTCTGGTGCTGAATGCCAGGTACGGCCATATGCTGGATGGTTTCGATACCAGCCGGATCGATGACTTCATCACCGCGTCCACTGCCTATATGTTGAAGACCAAGAGGCCGGGTCTCACGATGCTCCACCTGTCCGATCTCGATACGGTGAAACACGCGCATGGAGTAGACGCGCCAGAGGTCCAGGCCTGCCTAGCCCAGGAGGACCTCAGGATAGGCCAGATCCTTACGGCAATCGACGATGCTGGAATTGCGGGTTCCACCGTTGTCATCATCACGGGAGACCATGGGCAATCGAACACCTCGTGGGTCATCAACCTGAATTCGGTCTTCGCACGCAATGGCCTTATCGCACTCTCGCCTGATGGGAATGTGCGGTCATGGAAAGCCGCACTGAACTCCTGCGGAGGATCAGCGCATGTTTACGTCTCCGATGAGTCAGCCAGGGATCGCGTGGCAGTTATCCTTGATGAACTGGCCGCCGATGGAGAGGCAACTGGCATCGAGTCGGTACGGGAATGCACCAAATGTGATGGCCCGGCTTTTGTGCTCGAGGCGCGTCCGGGATACTACTTCTCCGACTCCTTAACAGGCAATCTGGTGGCCCCAGCTCAATGTCGAGCCTACCATGGTTACCTGCCGGAGAAAAGCGACATGCACACCTTACTAGTAGCTGCTGGACCCCGCATCCAGGCTGGAACTTCTGTTCGCGAGGCACGCCTGATCGATATCGCCCCAACAATCGCATGGATCCTCGGCCTGTCGCTTCCCGGCGCTCTGGGAAGAATTCTCGACGAGATCGTGGTGAGGTAGAAGGAATGGAGATTGTGCTCAGACGAGTTCGACACGATGACATGCCTACAATTGTGCGAATCAGCTCTGACATATGGGATGGCAGCGACTACGTTCCAGCAATAGCCCAGGACTGGATAAACGATGAGAAAGGGATATTCATCGCAGCCGAGGTTGAAGGATTGCTGCGTGGATTCGGCAAGCTCACCCTCCAGGGACCCGATTGCGGCTGGTGTGAAGGGCTGAGAGTCGATTCCCACTTCCGAGGAAAGGGCACGGCTAGGGCAATTGCCATCGCCCTGATTGAAACGGCCAGGTCAGCAGGGCTGCGCACTCTGCGATTCGCAACATCTGTTGACAATATCGAGAGCATTCACCTCAATGAGAGTCTGGGTTTCCGCCGAATCAGCGGCTTCCGCTACCTGAGCATAGAAGGCCTCCGCGAGATGGAGGAAGCGCAGGCCAGAGCGGCCAGCCTCGCCGGCGGCGTCCAGGCCGTTCAAGTGAGCGCGCGCCGGGAGGCGGATTGCGCCGCACTGATTGCGCGCATCGCCGGATCCAGTTTCGTGGCGAAGGCCGGCGCCATGCTGCCCTGGGGTTTCATGTTCGAGCCTGCGACTCGCGGGAGCATCTCGACGTCGATAGCAGAAGGCGCGCTCTTCGCCGCGGGAGGCGACCGCGCGCATCCGGAAGCCCTCCTGCTGCTTCAGCCCAGCCACGAGGCTCCGCGAAATGATCCGAACCCGACCCAGCTATGCATTAGGTTCATGGAGGGTTCAGGATGTGCAGGCCTCGCTGCGCTATCCGCAGGTATTCGGCACGCGATGGAGCATGGCGCAAGGGGGATAGAGGCAAGTGTGCCCGTGGATCCCGAACTAATGAGGTTGCTTCATGAGGGTGGCTTCAAGGACTGGTGGGAGGAACTCGCCCCGTCGGCGCCAACAGTGCTCCTGTATGACTACCCCCAGGAGATGCTGAGAAATGAATCAGGGAGTGACGCGCCTGTTGTTCAAACTAGTTGCATGTGACATCGATGGAACACTGCTCAGAGGCGACGGGACAGCAAGCGACAGGTTGCGGCAGGCGATGCAGCTGGCAAAGGATCGCGGAGCTAGCACCACTCTGGTCACTGGCAGACGCATCGCAGCCACCACACCTGTGGCTGTTGATCTGGACGTTAACGGACCTCTAGTGGCCCACTGCGGAGCGGTAGTGTACAGCATTCCCGACGAGGAGATCCTCATGGCGAAGCACATGCCAAGAGAGGTCGCAGTTGAGATCTGCAACATGGCAAAATCGGTGGGAGCTCATGTATCGGTGTATGAGAACGCGCACCTTGGCCGGTCGATAACCGCGATCTCACAGGCGGAAGTAGAGGATATCCGGAGGTGGTTCCCACATCCTGTCGGCTGCGCCAAGTTGGCTGCGAGTTTCGAGGAAGCATGCTGCGCGGATCCAGTGCAGGTCAGTATCCAAACTCGGGGGCGCGGCGCTATGGCCTCTATCCTTGCGGAGCTTGCCACAACATACGCCTCTGAAGTGTCCTTAATGGACTATGGGGTTGACAGGTCGGGCACGGCTCTGGTGGATGTTTTCGCCCACGGAGTGCACAAGGGCCTGGGCCTTGAATACGTCGCCAGATGCCTGGATGTGGATCGAGCAGAGATTGTGGCCTTCGGGGATTCAGACAACGACATCGAACTACTAAGGTATGCCGGGCTCGGAGTGGCGATGGGAAACGCCTCCACGGGCGCAGCACGCGCCGCCGACATGATGGCCCCATCGTCAAATGATGATGGCGTCGCGGTCATTCTCGAGGATCTAGCGTGCCGGGGCATGCTTGGCTCTGATCACTTGACTACCGCGTTCACCGGCTCGTAGAGGTCGGTGGATACTAGCTCCCGGGTGCGTCCGCCATCGGACGACTGCCTCTCCGCCCAGACCTGGACCCTGTACCCCGCGGAGCCACGCTGAGCGATGGTGCGCGCACCAGGAGGCGAAGGCGTGGTTGCGCGGCCCGTAGGATCTGGAGGCGCCATCGGCCTCGGAGGAATCACCTCGACCGTCTGCGTGAACAGGCGGATTTCCGGTCCTTCCGAGTCCCCCTCTATCCATACCGCGACTCTCGGACCATCCACCGCAGCCCGCACTGTCACGGCTTCGGCGCGCGTGTTCACCCATCTCAAGTCCCGAGCCCCATAGGACACAGTGGCATCCAGCCCAGCCGGAAGGTAAGGCACTGGCCTGGAATGAGGGCGCCTTTCGGTTATCTCCATTCCTGCAAGCAGGGCCGCGTTGTACATAGTGGACGAGAGTTGGCATATGCCCCCCGCTATTCCGGATTCGCTTTTCCCGTCAACAATGACGCGGGCAGGCCCGTACCCCTGCTCCTCACCGCGCTCGCCCACGACCCCATTGAACGAGAATTCACCGCCAGGCTCAACAACAGCGCCATTCAGGCTCGCCGCGGCCAGAGCCACGTTTTGGTTTCTGCTCTTCTGATCTGGGTCCAGCGAAGTAGTGGAGCGTCCGAGAACGAACACAGCTGGAGAACTGCTCCGATTGCCTCGCCCACGCAACGACCCGAGTCCGACGATAATGCACACCCCTGCCGAAACCACCGCGAGAGCGACTCCCAGGGCAACCCGTGCGCGACGCCTCATCTGTTCCCGACCACCCTGATCTCGGCGCTATCTCCATGTGCCGTAAGGTCTGGATAGTACATCGACCACGCCCTGGTGGGCATCACTCTGTATATCCCTGGCCGCTCAGGGGCTATGACGTATTCGAAAACCCTCCGCTTCCCCGCATCAATCCAGGTGGAGAAGAAGACCATCCGATTGTCGCGCGCCTCGCGCCTGTCGTACCAGTAGTTCCAGGAGTACGGGTCAGCGAAATCCTCGACGATCTCGAAGCCGGATGGGACTGGGTCTTCGAACGCCATGTACTCAAGAGCCGACTTCGCATCAACGGTCACTCTGACCAGCAGTTCCTCCCCTACCTTCGCCTCCCCTGAAAAGGACTGAACGGAGTAGCTCTCTCCCTTGGGCGGCACTGCAGCGCGGTCCACTCTGAAGTATTCGCGCGTGATCGTGGCGCAGTCGCCGCTGGCCTTGATTTCGTCAGCTGGCGCGCACCACGATGCCTTCATCGAGTAATGCACCGCTCCGCCTGCGGATGTGATCTCCACCACATTCGCCCCAGGCTTGAGGAACTTGCGATCGATCTCGAGGGATGCTGCCGACGAGGAATCCACCGTTCCAGCGGCGCCCCCGCCTGCACGCAGCTTCCCGGCCTCCTGTCCGTTCACCATGACGGTGACCTCACGCTCCGCGGCAATGTCCTCGTGGGAATGGAGCATGTACTCGACCAGTGCGATCACTCCTGCTGCCGATTCCCTGGTGGAGCGCCACTGTGAACCGTCCCGGACAACGGCCAAATGCCTGGCGGCCTCTGGTATCAGCGGACTCGCAGGCTCTGCCTCAAGCATGGCCATCATGGCCCATGCCGTGCTCTCAGCGGTTTCACTCCTCCACCAGTAGGAGGAGTCTTCTGTCTTCCAGTATGTCTGGCCGGATGACCTCACGGCCAGTGCAGCCAGGCGCTCCGCGCCCTCTCTGGCGATCTCCATGTTGCCAGATGAAGCCGAAGCGAGAGCGGCGTAGGCTATGGCGAGTGGCGCCGGTTTCGCCTCTGAGAACTGGATCTTCGCGAACTTGGAAAGGGACTTCTCAGTCGCCTGGTCCAGAGTTCCCTGGGTAGCCAGAGCGTAGTAGGCATACGCCCGATCAGCGGGCTTCTCGATCTTTGGCAGCTCTGACCTGAGATAGGCTGCAGCCCGGGATATCGCTTCCTCGCTGACCTCGAAGCCAGCTCGTTTCGCCCTTGATAGCCCGTATAGCACGTACGATGTCATCCAGGGCATGCTCTGATCGAACTCCCACCATCCGAACCCGCCGTCATCGTGCTGGTACTTGTAGAGCCTGGCTAGTCCGGAGTTCACCATGGCGGCCAGTTCCTCCTGGCTTCTGGAGATAGACACTCCAAGTGAGGCGAATGCCTCATGAGCCAGGACATCTGGCATGAACGCACTCATGGTCTGTTCCACACAGCCATACGGATAGGCTGCCAGATAGTCAAGGGCTCCCTCGACCACCCCTGCGTACCCAGGTGAGACGTCCAGCGTCACGGCCTCAGTTCCACTCACCGAGTCGGCAGGCAGCTCGAACTCCATAACCGCGCTGGGCTGGCCCTCGGAAGGAGAGATCTCCCCCGCCCATGTCCCTTCGCCCTTCTCTCCAAAGGGAAGAACCGGCACTGATAGCTCGACACCGTCAGTGATGAACCAGGATCTCGCGCGGATAGTGAACTTGGCCTGACCGACGCCTGTGGGCTCCACATCCCACTCCACCGTAGCCTGGCCGCCTGGTTCTATAGACACATACTTCTTCACTCGTCCAATGACGTTTGCGCCCTCTGCTTTCAAGGTCACGCTGGCTCTTCTGGTAAAGCGCGTGTAGTTGTGGACCACTCCGGTCACAGAGCCACGATCCCCCATGGTGTAGTGACGCGGAAGCGCCAGCCTCGCCACGAGCGGCAGGCTGACTGTAACCTTGGCCTGCGCCTGGCCCACCACAGTCTCGCAGGTATGCGCCTTCACGCAGGCTCTCCACGTTGTGAGCGAATCCGGCATCTTCACCTGCACAACGGCGTGGCCGTTGGCATCTGTCACAATCGAAGGGATCCACATCGCAGTATCCGGGAAGTCCTTTCGGGTGGTCTCGGATCCGCCCTCCTTGTCTGCTCCTCCGTAGTACGTAAGCGGGAAGGAGTTCTCAGTCGTAACTGAGTTCTGACGCCGCCCGTGGAAGAACTTCTCGATCTCGATAGTGGTGTCTGGCCTTACGGCGTATATCGACTCGTCGACAAGCCCGAATGATACCTCAGCTGGCATTGCGTCTCCATTGGAATCCTTGGTGGTCACCAGGTATGTTGCGGTCTCACCAGGACGATAACTGGCCTTATTGGGCTGAATCTCCACACTCAGGATGCGCTCGGGAACATCGATCACGATTCCACGCGACGCAGTCTGCATGACCCGTGCCGCCACGGCAGTCGCACACACATATGTGTTCGGGGCGCAGTCAGCCACGATGGGCAGATCCACCAGCGCCGACCCGCTTTCCAACGCAACCACCTGCGAATGCCGGATCTCGCTATCTTCAACCGTCAGAAGGACTGAATGCACGTCTGAAGGCGCAGTCACCAGAATCTTCGCAGTATCGCCAATGGCATAGCGGGGCTTGTCGCACACGACTGTGATGTCATGCCGGAATTCGGCATCGCACCCCATTGCTCCGGAAGTCACCCAGATGTAATCCTCGGTGACTATTTCATTGCCCCGTTCATCGGCGCCTCTGGCCCGTAGCACCACGGTTCCTGGTTGCGCTGCCTCCATGGAGACCTCGGCGACGCCTGAGGTTGGAGTCTCCGCAGCCTTCGTCGACACTGGAGAGTCAGTGTACCCCTTCTCCGTGTAGGTTCTCTTCAGCATTTCTATGCTGAGCTTTCGTGACGCAGGAGAGCCATCAAGAGAGACAGTCCTCACCTTCACGTTGAAGCGCTCGCCCACGGCGGCCATGTATCTATCGGTGGAGATGTCGATATCGAAGGTCCCCATGGCAACCGTCGTGGACCCTCGTCCAGATGCCTTCTTGTTCGTGGCGTCGGCGACATCAGCCTCTACGATGCACTTGTAGTTGCCCGTTGCGGCCCTGGGCGCGATGAAGGAGACTTGGGCAACGCCTGAGGAATCGGTGACAGCGGTCCCCTGAGTGACGACATCTCCGTAGTACCCCCCGTACACGCCATCTTCGCCGCCCCAGTAGGCCTCGTCGAAACCGTCGTCATCGCGCTTTCCAAGGAAGCCCGCAGGCTGCGTGTACACGCGGTAGGTCACTTCGGCGTTCTGCACAGGCTCGCCGAAGTAGTACTTCGCCTCACATCGGGCCTCCACTCGATCACCTGCGACATAGGTTGAACGATCAAACGTCACATCGACAGACCATTCGGGCTTGCGGTATTCCGCCACACTGAAATCGCCCCAGTGTTGCTCCCCATCGATAGTCGCAACGATGGAGTACTCCCCGAGCGACGGTTCGGCGCCCAATGTGAACTCCCCGGAGAAGGAGCCCCAGTTGTTAGTGGTGAGCTCCCTACGATATATCGGGTTCGATCGTGCGTCGCGAATCTCCACCGACACGGTGCGATCCGCCAGTACCGAATAGCCCGCCTCTCCTTGCGATCTGGCGATGCCCTTGAAGTACACCGTATTGTTCGGCCTGTACACGGGCCTATCTGTATAGATGTATATCTTGCGGGATCGTGCATCCCACCAATTGGAAGAGTAAAGGAAGGCGAAATCCTCGCCGCGCGAGCCAGTGGCGATTGCCGACGCCACCCCGGGCTTGAGTACGGCAGTGAACAGCCCAAAGGCATCCGTTATACCTGATATGCCCGAGGAAGCGGACTTCGACCCTCCTGAATCTCCGCCATCTGAAGAGCCGATGGCGATCGGGCTGCCTTCAGTGTTCCAGCCTCTCGCGGCAATCGCGACGCCAGGCGCAGGCTGCCCAGTTTTCAGATCAACAGCGTAAACCAGGAGCTTCCCAGCTGACTGCTTGGATATCAGGCCTATCCTGCTCACGGTGAACCACGTGGTCTCCTTGCTTCTCAGCTGAGGAGAACGAGCGATCACCGCGTAGCAGCCCTCGGGCAACGGATCAAGCTTCACCGCAGCCTGAAGCGACTTGCCCGGGCGCGCGACCGGCACTCGTACAGTCTTCACGAGCCGCATCCCGGGGAACTGCGCACGGTGAAGCTCCCACACTGCATCGTGACCGCCCTGCCCGAAATACGCCCGGCCGTCGAACCGGTATACATCGAGGGTGAGCTTCTCGATCCCCCACCCCCTCACCCCCAACTCGGGACGATCCTCTGGAAGATAGGTGCGCGCGGTGGCGAACACCCACGCGTTCGCCTCTCTGGCCCCGTACACGGGCACAGTCGACATCATCAGGAGCATCACCGCGAAGAGCACTACTGCCGTTCCAGTAACGCGCGTCCTAAGTTCCATCAGACATACCTCCTATGGCCTGCCGCCTACCGCACGGCCAATGAGCAACCGTACTTAACGGTGCGGAATCTGTACATTTCGAACGGCGCGTCCGAAGGAATCCCTGCCTCCGAAAGCGCCCAGCTCACCTGCTTCGCATGGGTCCGAGCCTCCCGGGGGAGTATGAGCCCTGTTCTCGACCCTGACCTAACAAACACACCCCAGGTCGCCGGATCCCAGGCCTGCCCCCGCTGAACCCGTTCCAGCCTGCCTACGAAGGATATGGCATACTGGCACGATTCGAGCTCCTCTGGACGGATCGGGGGATGGCGGAAATCCCGGGCCGCCACGTCGGTGGCGGACTTCGCGATCTCATCCCACAACGCTCCACATTGTGGCCATATGGATCCGACGCACGCCCGGACGGAGTTGTTCCTCACGACTGTGACAACGACGCCCGCCGACCTGCGAGCGAAGAGATCCGCAGCTCCGTCGGGCGCGCCGTGCACGCGGAGAAGCTCCGCGATCTCGGAAGAGGACAGCACCGTCTCGCCTCTGACTGAGCGTTCAGCGGATTCGCGTGCAATGGCCAGCACCGCCCTTCCCAGGCCTGCCTGGTCAAACCGGGCGAGTTCCAACAGAGCATCACCAGCAGGCGCACGCGCAGATGCGGACCCGAGTGCAGGCCCGAGCGCGGACGCAACCGCGGGCGCAGCTGCAGGCGTTACAATGGGGGCTGCGGCCGCGATAGGCCGCTCTGCAAGCGATGGCTCTGTGAAACCGTGCCATGAACAGCACGCCCGCCACGAGATGAAACCTATGACCATCAGCAGCACTACAGCTGCGGAATATCGCCTCCAAGGACGCCCCACAGTGGACACTCCCCAATTCGTCCTCGCGTGCGAGTCAGGATAGTCTCAAAGGTGTTGCGAAGACGTTGCTTTCAGACTGTATTCGACACTCGAGAGCGTCAGTCCTACCGGGAATGCGAGCCTGGGCCGGCTGTTTGCGCCTTGCCTAGCATAGATAGCCTTCGCTGTGCACCCAACGACTGTGCTCCCCCGAATAGGGAATAGGCTAAGCCCTGATCGCGTATCATTCGAGAGCGGCGATACCGCAATTCGGGCAATTGCCGTAGTTCGACGCGAGCGAAAGGGGATTGGCCATGGGGAACGCCGTCGGGGGCCTCGCAAGAACGAAAGGTCTCCGTTGGCCCGTTATGCTCGCCTGCTGCACCATGGCTGCGCTTCTCATGGCTGCCGCAGCCCCGCGAGCGTCAGCGAAGGATGCAGAGACCAGACACACTTCTCGCGCGCCCTACCTGATAATCCACCTAGATGCACTCTCTGCTCAGTTGTTCTTCAGTGAATACGACGCAGGGCGACTGCCCAATGTGGAGCATGCCTTCTCCAATGGGAAGGTTGTGAGGAATGCCTCCAGCCTGTTCCCAGCTGGAACCGAGTCATTGTACCCCAGGCTGAAGAACCTGGGCAATATCGAGGACCCCTATCCGGTAGCCTGGGAGTACTACGACAGGAGCACGGACTCGGTCCACCCAGCGGCCAAGACTTTCATGAACCTGTTTCTGTCGGTTCCTTCATATGCTCGCGTGCAGTTCATCACGGGGATTCCGGGCATGGACGCACTCGCGGGCATCGCACTCTTGAACACGCCTCGAATGCTGCGCGACTATCCTATCGTGGAGTTCTTCTGGTTCGGAACCGATGCCTCGGGGCATGTGATGGGCATTGACGCACAGGTGCAGAGCATGCGAGTGTTCGACGAGTTTTTCGGCCTCCTCATGGACAGCTTAGGCGACGAACAGGTGAACCTTGTGATCTATGCGGATCACGGGATATCGACGCTCACCTCTCTGCTCCGTTGGGATGAGCCGGTCGAACGCGCCCTCGAAGAAGACCTGCTATTCGCCTACTACCCGAATGTGTACCTACGCAACCCCGCTTCGGCCGATGATGCAGCCCGGAGGCTCGCAGATCTGGAATCAGTCGATTTCGCGTTCTTCCGCCTAGCGCAAGGCGTGGTCGCCGGCTGGCACAAGGGCGGGAAAGTGGTGTTCACCTCCAGTTCGGAGGGCGTGTCGTATTCCTTCGAAGGGTCTGACCCATTCGGGTACTACGCCGCAGGATACGGCGGAGAAGCCATGCCAGACAGGGAGTGGCTCGAACGCACCTGCCACATGGACTACCCCGCTGTTCCAGTGGACATCGCTAGATTCATGGCCAATCCTTTGGCAGGTGACGTCGTCGTGGCCATCAACCCTCCGAACGGCCTGTTCGATGCGCTCAGACAGCGGGCAGGTCATTTCGGCTTCTCCCGCAGTGATCTCATCGTGCCGGTACTACTCACAGGACCAGACATCGACCTCGCCACGATCCCTGAGGCATTCTGGGTTCACACCCTATATCGGGACATTCTCAGAATCGAACCGCGAAACCAGAAGGCCACAGTGCGCGAACCCAATTCCATTGCCCTTTTTGCCAGTAGCGCCCTATGCGCCATGGCCCGAGAGAATCATCCGCCCGACGCAATCGCTCCGCCTTCCGGATCCGGAGTGGAGCTGCGGCTCTCGCCTGCACCGTCGGCCCGCATGATCCTGACGAAGGCGGATGACGCCTTGATCTGCTTGGCAGAGGCATCGATCCATCGCGATTTCCTGTCGCGCGTATGGGCAGGCGGCGGACTGGCGTGGTCTGACCATGGAATCCGCCTTGAAGGATGCCCATGCCCTACCCCCTGCCTCTCCGGCAGGTTTGAGCTATTCCTGGGCCCGCTTACTGCAGAACTATCCGTCGTAGCCAAGCCTTCATTCACATCAGCGTCATCGCGACTCAGGTACGACATCATCAGCGGCTTTGCCATTGAGTGGATCCTCCCCAAGAGCATCGGCATCAGCCTGTCGTGGTGATGGCGCCTCCCCCCTATTCATCCGCAATCCCAGTCCAGTGCGTCCATGAATTGCTCGCGCCCTCTCCGGGCAGAGTATCTGTCGGGCATGTGAGGGAAGGTTGTCGCCTTGATATAACTTTCTTATATTGAACGTTATAATGTCGTTGACAAAAAAGCGGCATCTGCCCTATACTGACAGTAGGAACCTAGAATACTCCGAGGTGACCAGAATTGAGGCTGCACGGACCTGATGAACCAGTTTACACCATCAGCGTAGCAGCACGTCTGCTCGGAGTGAGCCAGCAGACTCTCAGGGTCATGGAACGCGAGGGCCTGCTCCAGCCGGCCCGAACCGAGGCCAACATCAGGCTCTACTCCGAAAACGACCTGCTGCTCCTGCAACGCATCTGCTACCTGGTTCGCAAGGAAGGGGTCAACCTCGCGGGGGTGAAGGTAATCCTCGAAATGGAATCGAGTGATGGAACACTCAGGTTCCGCTACAGCCAGGTAACCCGCGGTCTGATTCGAGATGGCGGCAAGGCCGGCGGATCGGACGAGGGCAATGACCTCTAGATCAAGCATTGGTTTCAGCCAAACGGACCTACAGAGGGGGTAAGTAAGAATGGGTAAAGTTGTAGGAATCGACCTTGGGACCACCAATTCCGTCATCGCAGTTATGGAGGGCGGCAACCCCACGGTGATAGTCAACGCGGAGGGTTCGCGTCTGACTCCGTCAGTCGTGGGTTTCACCAAGTCGGGCGAGCGCCTCGTGGGGCAGCTGGCCCGCAGGCAGGCAGTGCTGAACCCGGAGAACACAGTTTATTCCATCAAGCGCTTCATGGGACGCAGATACGACGAGGTAGAGCAGGAGCGCAAGCGGGTCACATACAAGGTGAAGGCTGGCTCAAACTATGAAGCCAGGGTGGAGATACCCGCAACAGGCAAGGATTATCCTCCCGAAGAGATCTCAGCGATGACCCTTCAGAAGATGAAAACTGACGCTGAGAAGTACCTGGGGGAAACGATCACCAAGGCAGTCATCACTGTGCCCGCATACTTCAACGACTCTCAGAGGCAGGCGACGAAGGACGCTGGGCGAATCGCAGGCCTAGAGGTGCTCAGGATCATCAATGAGCCCACGGCTGCGGCTTTGGCGTACGGGCTTGACAAGAAAACGAACGAGACCATCCTAGTGTGGGACCTTGGCGGCGGCACCTTCGACGTATCCGTGCTCGAGGTGGGCGACGGCGTATTCGAAGTCAAGTCCACCTCAGGAGATACGCACCTGGGCGGAGATGACTACGATCAGCGAATAGTGGAGTATGTGGCGGACGAGTTCAAGCGCGAGCAGGGAATCGACCTGAGGAAGGACCGCCAGGCGCTTCAGAGGCTTATCGAAGCCTCGGAGAAGGCCAAGATAGAGCTTTCGCAGGTGTTCGAGACCAACATAAGCTTGCCGTTCATCACGGCCGACCAGTCCGGGCCGAAGCACCTAGAGGCAAAGATCACCCGGGCGAAGTTCGAGGAACTCACGGCAGACCTCACCGAGCGGTGCACCAAGCCGTTCCGACAGGCAATCTCCGACGCGAAGCTCACAGTGAATGACCTCGATGAGATCATCCTGGTGGGCGGGGCCACGAGAATGCCGGTCATTCAAGACCTGGTGAAGAGGCTAACCGGCAAGGAGCCCAATAGAGGCGTCAACCCCGACGAAGTCGTGGCGGTCGGCGCAGCCATCCAGGCCGGCGTGCTGTCTGGCGAAGTTAAGGACGTAGTTCTGCTCGACGTGACCCCACTATCCCTCGGCATCGAGACCTTGGGCGAGGTGTCGACCAAGCTGATCGAGAGGAACACCACGATACCAACGAGAAAGAGCCAGGTTTTCACCACGGCCGCCGACGGGCAGACAGCCGTTGAGATCCACGTGCTTCAGGGCGAGCGCGAGTTCGCGCGGGACAACAGGACCCTGGGTAAGTTCACTCTGCAGGGCATTCCCGCTGCTCCCCGCGGAGTGCCCCAGATCGAGGTCACGTTCGACATCGACGCCAACGGCATAGTGAATGTGACAGCCAAGGACCTAGGCACCGGCAAGGAACAGAGAATCACCATCACCGCCTCAACGCAACTCTCCAAGCAGGAAGTGGAGAAACTGGTGCGGGATGCGGAACGCTCCGCGGCCGACGATAAGAAGCGCCGTGAGGAAATTGAACTGAAGAACCAGGCGGATACGCTCGTGTATACGACCGAGAAGACAATGCGGGATCTGGGCGACAAGATCTCTGCAAGCGACCGCGCCAAGATCGAGGAAGAGCTAGGCAAGCTGAAAAAGGCCATAGCAGACAACGACACCGACTCGATCAGGCGTTTCATCGAAGAGGTCAAGCAGGCTTCTTACAAGATGTCGGAGGAGCTGTACAAGCAGTCTCAGGCATCCGCGAGCTCTGGCGCTCAGGCTGGGCCGGAAGCCGGCGGTGCGCAGGATGCAGGTCCACAGCCCCAGGCTCACGGGGATGGCGATGACGATGTGATCGACGCCGACTTCAAGCGGGTCGACGGCGACAAGTGACTCGGAAGGCGTTCGTAACGCGAAACTGACCGAAGGCCATACGGCGGCGAGTGGCCCGGGGAGAGACGGATTTGCCGCCTTCCCGGGCCGCCTACAATTAGCAACGAGGTGTTCATATGAGCTACGAAGACCGCAATGAAAACGGGCAGGCTGCGCAGGGCGCCGTTCCCACCGACGACATGGCCGCGAAGCTCTCAGAGGCTGAAGCGAAGGCTTCAGAGAACTGGAACCGATACCTTCGCACCCTGGCCGATCTGGACAACTTCCAGAAGCGCACCGCACGCGACCTTGCATTCAACGTAAGGTGCGGCAAGAAAGATCTCGTCCTAAGGGTGCTGGAGATCGTGGATGACTTGGAGCGGGCATTGGCGTCTGACGCCGACTACACTTCGCTCCGCCATGGTGTCGAGGTGATAACCAGGAAACTCCTGGAGGCTCTTGCCTGTGACGGAGTCAAGCCCATCGAGGCTTTGGGCAAACCATTCGACCCGCGATTCCATGATGCAGTAGCAGTGTGCGAGGATCCAAACCTCGAAGTGGAGACGATCGTGGACGAGCTCCGACGGGGATACACGTACGATGAAGATGTCATTAGGCCAACCATGGCCCGAGTGGCAAGGCCATAGCCGCGAATTCGGCGGATGACAATCGCGGTGCGCCTGGAGGATAGATGATGGATTTCAAGGATTATTACAAGATCCTCGGGGTGTCAAAGAACGCCACCGCCAAGGAGATCAAGTCCGCTTATAGGAAGCTCGCCCGAAAGTACCATCCCGATGTGAATCAGGGCGATAAGTCCGCCGAGGAACGCTTCAAGGAAGTATCAGAGGCAAACGAGGTGCTATCCGACCCTGAGAAGCGCCGTCGTTACGATGAGCTCGGGGCGAACTGGGATCAGTATTCCAGGGTGGGCTCGGCCGGCGCCTCAGGAAACGGCGCCGGATGGGGCGGCGCAGCAAGGCCGGGATGGCCGCCTGGAGGGCGCGGGAGAACCCAACCCGGCTACAGGCGAACCACATTCACGTTTGGAAACCTCTCAGATGGGGACTTCAGCGACTTCTTCAAGCAGTTCTTCGGCGGGTTCGATCTGGGAGGTTCGTACAGTGAATCTGCATATGCTCAGGGCGCAGCAGAGGCAGGACGAAAGGTGCGCAATGCGCGCTCAGCAGACACCGAGCACGAAATGGAGATAGACCTTGAAGAGGCTTACCGGGGCGGGCAGCGCTCAATCGAGATCTCAGACTCTCCAGACGGGTCAAGACGACGAATCGTTGTGGATATCCCTCGTGGCGTTAGGAGTGGTTCGAAGCTCCGAGTCGCGGGAGAAGGCGCCCCCTACCCCGGTGGCCGCGGAGATCTGTACCTCAAGTTGGTCATAAGGCCCAATGCCAGGTTCGAGCTGAGCGGGGACGACCTTCGCACGGAAGTGACTGTTCCACTCACCGATGCAGTTCTCGGCGGGGAGGTCAGCGTGCGCACCTTGGATGGAGGGTCCGCCGTTATGCAGTTGCCTGCGGAGACCAAGAACGGACAGACTCTCCGCCTGCGCGGGCAGGGCATGCCCAAGCACAAGGAGGACGGGAAGGGCGATCTTCTCGTCAAAGTTGCTGTGGAATTGCCCAGGAACCTGACTGAACGTGAGCGCGAGCTATTCGCGGAGCTAGCGAGGATCCGGCGCGGCAGCAATGCCACAGGCGCCAAGTGAAACGGGGGGAGCGTCATGAGATTCGACAAGCTAACCATCAAATCGCAGGAAGCGATAGCAAGGGCGAAGGCGATAGCAGAGGAACGCCAGCATCAGAGCATAGAGGCGCTTCACCTGCTTCTGGCCTTGCTTGAACAGAAGGAGGGCGTGGTTGCACCCGTCCTCGGGAAACTAGGAGCGACCCCAGAGACGATTTCCCGCGAAGTGGAGGACGCCCTGGGCAAGCTGCCTAAGGTGTACGGACAGCAGGCCGGGCAGTATCTGTCGACGAAGTCCGCCACACTCCTCGACGAGGCCGAGGGCGAGGCCAAGAGGCTGAAGGATGAATTCGTAAGCGTGGAGCATATTCTGCTCGCCATTGCCGGAAGCGACGATGAAGCAGGCAGGATCCTCCGCTCGCTCGGAGCTGGAAAAGATGACATATACAAGGCCCTCGTAGACGTGAGGGGAACCCAGAGGATCACCGATCAGAACCCCGAAGAGAAGTACCAGGCTCTGGAGAAGTACACTCGTGATCTCACCGCTCTTGCACGTAAGGGCGCCCTGGATCCGGTGATTGGCCGTGATGATGAAGTGCGCCGCGTGGTCCAGATACTCTCTCGCCGCACCAAGAACAACCCAGTGCTGATCGGAGAGCCGGGAGTCGGAAAGACTGCCATCGTTGAAGGCCTGGCTCAGCGAATCGTTGCGAAGGATGTGCCGGAGAGCCTGAAGGACAAGCGCATCCTCGCACTCGACCTGGGCGGAATGGTGGCCGGGAGCAAGTACCGGGGCGAGTTCGAGGACAGGCTCAAGGCAGTCCTCAAGGAGATTGAAGAGGCGCAGGGCCAGGTTGTCCTGTTCATAGATGAACTCCACACCCTGGTAGGCGCAGGGGCCGCGGAAGGGGCAATCGATGCATCGAACATGCTCAAGCCCGCCCTTGCCCGAGGAGAGCTCAGATGCGTGGGCGCGACAACGATCGACGAATACCGGAAGTACATCGAAAAAGATGCTGCCCTGGAACGCAGGTTCCAGCCGGTCATGGTGAACGAACCATCTGTTGAGGACACCATAGCCATACTGCGGGGGCTCAAAGAGAAGTATGAGGTTCACCATGGCGTGAGAATCAAGGACTCCGCGCTTGTAGCGGCGGCAGTGCTCTCAAACCGCTACATCTCCGATAGGTTCCTGCCTGATAAGGCCATCGACCTGATCGATGAGGCCGCGTCCAAGCTTCGCATGGAGATCGACTCCATGCCCGCGGAGATCGACGAGGTGGAGCGGAGAATCATGCAACTGGAGATCGAGCGGCATGCGCTGGACAAAGAGGACGACGAGGCGGGCCGAGCCAGATTCGCCAAACTCAATTCCGAACTCTCTGAACTGCAGGATAAATCAGGCCAAATGAAGGCTCACTGGCAGAAGGAGAAGGACGCCATCTCCCAAGTCAGAGACATCAAGCGAAAGGCCGAGGAGGCCAGGCTCGAGGAGGAGAACGCTGAACGCGCAGCTGACCTGGGCCGGGCCGCAGAGCTTCGATATGGGGTCCAGCGCACACTTGCGCACGAACTGGAACAAGCCAACTCCGAGCTGGCTTCTCTCCAGGAGGATGGGCGCTATCTCAAGGAAGAGGTCGAGGAGGAAGACATCGCTCAGGCGGTGTCCAAGTGGACTAGGATCCCCATATCTCGGCTGCTCGAGGGGGAAACCCAGAAACTTCTCCACATGGAGGAACTACTCGGGCAGAGGGTGATCGGGCAGGACGAGGCCATCAAGGCAGTGTCGAACGCAGTGAGGCGCGCCCGTTCGGGGCTGTCGGATCCGAATAGGCCGATCGGGTCATTCCTCTTCCTAGGGCCGACAGGAGTTGGAAAGACCGAGCTTGCACGGGCTCTGGCCCAGTTCCTCTTCGATGATGAGCGAGCCATGGTGAGGATCGACATGTCGGAGTACCAGGAGAGGCACACCGTTGCACGGCTCATCGGAGCGCCCCCTGGCTATGTAGGCTACGAAGAGGGCGGCCAGCTTACAGAGGCTGTGCGCCGCAGACCATACACAGTCATACTACTCGATGAGATCGAGAAGGCACATCAGGAAGTGTTCAACGTGATGCTGCAGTTGCTCGACGATGGGCGACTCACCGACGGGCATGGTCGAACTGTTGACTTCCGCAACACGGTAGTGATCATGACCTCCAACCTGGGAAGCCAGTACATCACCGAGCACTTCGGCCCCCAGGATGAAGCCGCATTGAAGCAGATGGTCACGGAGGTTCTGAAGCAGACCTTCAGGCCCGAGTTCCTGAATCGAATCGATGAGATACTGATCTTCAACCGCCTCGGAGCGGATGAGATTGCGAAGATCGTCCAGATCCAGCTGGAGCTGGTCCGAGGCAGGCTCGCCGACAAGGGATTCTCGATCACCTGGACCCCTGAAGTCCGCGATTTCCTCGCGAAAGCCGGGTTCGACCCAGTGTACGGCGCGAGGCCCCTCAAGCGAGCGATCCAGAAAGAGCTGGAGAACGCCATGGCGCTCGAGATACTCCAGGGCAAGTTCAAACAGGGCGACACGATCAAGGTAGACGCGTCAACTGATGGAGAGTCACTCCTGTTCACCACAGCGTAACGGGCGGGCCAGCGTCGACGAGCTGGACCGGTTGATTGAGAAGGCGCGAGGCGGCGGCCTCGCGCCTTCATCTGATCCATTAGCCGTCTGGCGTCATAGAGGTCTTCAACGCCTGTCACCCTGACGGCATGCCCCTCTACTTCTACCGTAAGCACTCGGTCGGGAGACCCTGGCCAGGCCATCGAGATTGATCCCCCGTCCACTGTCCATGGCCGCCATCTCCCCTCTGCCTGTCCCGACCGCGCTGTGCTTGCGAGCGACACGGCAATCCCTAGTGAGAAAGCTTCTCCTTGAGTATCCTGTTGACCTCGCCGGGGTTGGCCCGTCCTCGGGTCTCCTTCATCACCTGCCCCACCAGGAAGGTGATGGCCCTCTCCTTGCCTGCAGCGTAGTCCGCGACAGGGCCAGGGTTCGCCTCCAGCACCCGCGCGATCACCGCCTCAAGCTCCGATGTGTTGCTTATCTGCGAAAGCCCCCGCTCCTCCACCACCTTGGCTGGCGCGGCGCCGCTGTTGAAGGTCTCCTCGAACACCGATTTCGCGATCTTGCCTGATATCATGCCTGACGCTATCATCTTCAGCATCTCGGCGAGGTGCTCCGGCGTGAGCTTCGACGCCGATAGCTCAATCCCAGTCGCGTTCAGCGCCGCCGATACGTCTCCTAGGAGCCACTTTGCTGCCTCGCGCCCGTCTGGGTGCAGCGCCACGGTGGCTTCGAAGAAGCCTGCCAGAGCTGCCGAGTCCGCAATCTGCGCAGCATCACACTGGGGGAGCCCCCATTCGCGCGCATATCGCGCGGCTTTGGCATCTGGGAGCTCAGGCATGTTCCTGCGCATCTCCTCGACCCAGGATCTGTCGATCAAGAGCGGAACAAGGTCAGGCTCTGGGAAGTACCGATAGTCGTGAGCCTCTTCCTTGCTGCGCATGAAGGCGGTCTGCCCCTTTGCGTCGTCCCAATGGCGCGTCTCCCGCGTCACCCTGCCTCCTGCCTCGATCAGCTGGATCTGCCTTGCGGACTCGTACTGGATCGCCCTGTGAACGGCGCGGAAGGATGCTATGTTCTTCAGCTCAACGAGGGTGCCGTACTCCTTGGCGCCGACCGGCATCACTGACACGTTCGCCTCGCATCTCATGGAGCCCTCCTCCATCTTGCAGTCGGACGCGCCCACAGCTAGCAGCACCGACCTCAGTTTGGACAGGTATGCCCTCGCCTCATCGGCCGAACGGATATCCGCCTCCGACACGATCTCCATGAGTCCGATTCCGCATCTGTTGAAATCCATCAGCGATTGCGTAGCGGATATGATGTCATCCCCCGCATGCACTGACTTGCCGGTCTCCTCCTCCAAGTGCACGCGGCGAATCCGAACCCTCTTCGCCTTTCCATCCACGTCGATATCCAGATACCCGTCTCTCCCGATTGGAAGGTCGTATTGAGATATTTGATACGCCTTGGGAAGGTCAGGATAGAAGTAGTTCTTCCTATCGAACTTGCTGTACTCCGCAATAGTGCAGTTCAAGGCGAGCGCGGCGCGCATTGTGTGCTCAAGCGCCTTCTTGTTCAGCACTGGCAGGGCCCCGGGCATCCCCAAGCACACCGGGCAGGTCTGGCTGTTGGGAGGGGCGCCGAACTCCGTTCTGCACCTGCAGAAGACTTTGGATTCGGCAGCCAGTTCCGCATGGACCTCCATGCCTATAACGACCTCGTAGTCCTGGCTCATCTGCCATTCCTCCCCTCTTCCACATCGCCGCATCCACACGCTGCAGGCGGTCTCATGCGCGCCACACCGCACGCTTCCTCAAGCGCCCTCGCAGCGGAAAACAGCGTCTCCTCGTCAAAGAGCCTGCCCACCAGATGAATTCCAACTGGCAGACCATCGGAAAGCCCGCACGGCACGGAGATGGCCGGGACGCCGGTGAGATTCGCCGTGGTCGTGTACACGTCCGCGAGGTACATCGAGAGCGGGTCGTCGAACTTCTCGCCAATCTTGAACGGCAGGAACGGCACAGTAGGCGATACAAGCACATCGCATATCTCGAATGCAGCCTCGAGATCCCTCTTGAGCAACGTACGCGCCTTCATGGCCTTTGCGTAGTACGCCTCGTAGTACCCGGAACTTAACGCATAGGTTCCCAACATGATCCGACGCTTCACTTCGGCGCCGAATCCCTCGCTTCGGCTTCTCTTCATCAGGCTGGTGATATCCTCCGAGCCTGCCGCTCTGTGTCCATACCTCACGCCATCGAATCTCGCCAGATTGGAGCTGGCCTCCGCAGTAGCGACTATGTAGTATGCCGCGAGGGCGTACTCTGCGTGAGGCATTGACACCTGCACAGTCCTCGCGCCCCTGCCTTCCATGGCCGAGATTCCGTCCTCCACAAGCTTCCGAACTCTAGGGTCGAGGCCCGCTCCGAACAGCTCCGTCGGCACCCCGATGGAGAGCCCCTTAATGCCGCGATCCAGCGCACTCGCATAGTTGGGCACAGGCTTCGGCACCGAAGTGGAATCACACCCGTCTAGGCCAGCGAGCACGCCCAGAAGCAGTGCAGCATCTTCCACATCCTTGGCGAGCGGGCCGACCTGGTCCAGAGAAGAGCCGAAGGCCACTACCCCGTACCTCGACACCCGCCCATATGTGGGTTTCACTCCAACGACTCCGCAGAACGATGCAGGCTCTCTCACGGATCCCCCGGTGTCGGTCCCAAGAGCCATGATCGCCTCGCCCGCCGCCACTGCCGCAGCTGAACCGCCGCTGGAACCTCCAGGCACTCTCTGGCAATCCCATGGATTCCGCGTAATGTGGAACGCGGAGTTCTCCGTGGATGAACCCATCGCGAACTCGTCCATGTTGGTTTTCCCAATGATCACTGCGCCCGCATCCCGGAGCTTCTTCACCACGGTGGCGTCGTACGGCGGAACGAAGTTCTCGAGCATACGCGATCCACAGGTCGTGCGAATACCCCTGGTGCATATGTTGTCCTTCATGGCCACCGGGATGCCCAGAATGCCCGGGGCTTGCCCTGTTGCATCGTCTCCGCCCCTGCCAACTCCGCCGCACTGGCCGCCGCACCGGTTGCCTTGTTCCGCGCGAATCCTTGCATCAGCGGCATCTGCCTGTGCAAGAGCCTGCTCCGGCGTGATGGTGAGATATGCCCCGATCTTCTCCTCGACCTTCCCGATCTGGTCGAGCACCGATTCGGTGATCTCCCTTGATGTCACCTCTCCACGGACGAGCATGCCCCGTAGGTCGTGGGCAGTGCGCTCACACAGCCTCATGCTTCTCCCCCCTCGGCCGATTCGACGATCCTGGGCACTCGGAAGAACGCGCCGTCTCTTTCCGGAGCATTCGCCAGCGCTTCTTCCTGAGTGAGGGATGGCCCTACTTCATCTTCGCGGTACACATTCACCATCGGCAGAGCGTGGGCAGTGGGTTGCACTCCCTCGGTTGAAAGCTCACCCAGTTTGTTCACGTAAGCGATGATCACAGAAAGCACCGCTCCCACCTGCTCAAGCTCCTCCTCGTCGAAGCTGAGCCTGGCGAGGTCGGCAACGTGGGCTGTCTGTTCTCTGGTAATTGCCAATTCACTCACCACCATCAGCGGGAATCGCTCCCGCATCTTCAAGCATCTTGAGATAATCCTGCTCAGACATGATCGCGAGGCCCAGCTCTCTCGCCCGCGCGAGTTTGGACCCGGCATCATCCCCGGCCACAACGTAGTCTGTCTTCCGGCTCACACTCGAGCTTACGCGACCCCCGAGGGACTCGGCAGCCGCCTCGGCCTGCTGGCGGGTGAGGCGGGAAAGGGATCCGGTGAAAACGAAGACCTTCCCATCAAAGCTGTCTGCCCTGCTTCGTGTCTGTTCATCCTCATCTCGCATCCTTACACCAGCTGCAGCCAACCTTCCGATTGTCGCCCGGTTCTGATCGGACGAGAAGAACGACACGACACTCGACGCCACCACATCGCCCACCATGGGAATAGCCAGAAGATCCTCGTAGGCAGCGCCCTCAAGCGCATCCATCGAGCGGAAATGGGAGGCCAGGAGCTTCGCGGTGTTCACGCCCACATGGCGTATCCCCAGAGCGAAAACCAGCCGATAGAGTGGGTTCGCTTTGCTCGCCTGTATGGCCGATGCCAGATTCTCGGCGGACTTGCGTCCCATCCTCTCCACCTTGGCTAGCTGATCGACGGCTAGAGAGTATATGTCCGCCACGTCGCTCATCAGCCCGCAAGCAAGGAGGCGCTCCACACCCGATGGACCCAGGCCGTCGATATCCATGGCATCCCTCGATGCGAAGTGGATCATGCCCTCCCGTATCCTAGCCGGGCATGAGATGTTCACACATCTGGTGGCGGCCTCTCCTGCCTCCCTTACCACATCCGCCCCACATTCCGGGCAGGTGAGAGGCATTACGAACTCCCGCTCCTCTCCAGTGCGTTTCTCCAAAAGCACGCGCACAACCTCTGGAATCACGTCCCCGGCACGCTGGATAAGAACCGCATCTCCAATCCGCACATCCTTGGCCCGCACGTAGTCCTCATTGTGCAGTGATGCACGGGAGACCGTCACACCCCCGACACTCACAGGCTCGAACACCGCTGTAGGTGTGAGCACACCTGTCCTTCCCACCTGGATGACGACATCACGGACAATGGTCTGCGCCTGCACGGCCGGGTACTTGTACGCCGTCGCCCACCTCGGCGAGTGGGATGTGAACCCCAGCTCCCTCTGGAGGTCCAACCGATTCAGCTTCACCACGATCCCATCGATCTCATATGGCAGCGTGTTCCGCGCCTCAGCGATCCGGTCGCGGAACCTAAGCACATCGTCGATCCCTCGGCACACACTGATCTCCTTGTTCACCTGGAACCCAAGGGACCTGATCAGTTGAAGAGCCCCCCAGTGGGTGTCGATGAGGTCCACGGCCATTGGAACGTAGTAAAAGAACGCATCGAGCCTTCGCGAGGCGGTCACCTTGGGATCGAATTGCCTCAGAGAGCCCGCGGCAGCGTTCCGCGGATTTGCGAACATGGGCTCTCCGTTCTCCTCCCGTTCCGCGTTGAGCCGTGCAAAATCGGGCTTGCGCATGTATACCTCTCCACGCACCGTGATCGAGCTGGGGGCGTCCGCAGGAAGCACAAGCGGTATGGCCCGAATTGTCCGAAGGTTGGCCGTCACGTTCTCTCCCCGTTCGCCATCGCCCCTGGTAGCACCGACGACAAGCTTGCGGTCACGGTAGGAAAGGGAGATCCCAAGTCCATCGATCTTCGGCTCGGCCACGTACTCAACCTGGTCGAGACCGGTTCCTCGCCTGACCCTTGCATCGAATGAGCGAAGCGAACCCTCATCGAACACGTTGTCGAGGGAGAGCATGGGAATCTCATGGAAGACCGGCTCGAAGCCTGACGCTGCCTCCCCACCCACCCTGCGCGAGGGGGAATTCTCATCGGAAAGCTCCGGGTGAGCCTCCTCTAGGGCGATGAGTTCCCGCATCAGAGCATCGTATTCCGCATCGGTAATCTCCGGATCGTCGAGCACGTAGTAACGACAGTTGTGATGCCGGATGGCCTCTCTGAGCTCCTGCACTTTTCTGGACGGATCGATCAAATCAGTCACCCCCCAGCACTATGCCTTCTGTATCGGTGCGAAGCTCTGGGCGAACTGCTTGATGCCAAGGGGCGCCGGAAAAGCTATGGTGATGACCCAGTCGCCGCCACTGGCAACCACGGAAACAACAACACCGTCGCCGAACCGTGCATGCCTCACCCTATCGCCTGCCGAGTACTCTGCATCCCCGGCAGAGGCAGCAGCGGCTCTCTTGACCACCTCAGTTGCGGTTCCCCTGCGAGCATGGGCCTCGCCCGACGCCGCGTTGCCGAGAGTCCTAATTCCAGCCCTCGATGGGGGCAATCCGCCGGGAACCCCTGCGTATCTCCAGCTGAAGGCGTCCACCAGCAGATCCTCGGGAATCTCCCAGAGAAACCGTGAGGCCTCGTTCTGAGTCGTCGCTCCATATATGCTCCTCTGATTCGCCCGAACAAGGTAAAGCCGGTCCTTCGCTCTGGTGATTCCCACATAGCACAGCCGGCGCTCTTCCTCAAGCGCCTCCGGATCGTAGGCCGACCGCGCCAGGGGAAACAGGTTCTCCTCCATGCCGGCGATGAAGACCACGGGGAATTCCAACCCCTTTGCGGAGTGGAGTGTCATCAGCGTCACGGAATCTCCTGAAAGATCCGCTCTGTCCAGATCGGTGAGGAGCGAGACTTCCTCAAGGAATGCCCCTATGTCGGTGGGGCTCACTACGCGCACGGACCCGATCTCCGCCGCGGCATCGGCTGCAGCAGCAATTGCGGCCTGCCTAGCCTCGAACTCGAGAGTAACCGTTCTGAGTTCCCGGAGGTTCTCGATCCTGCTCTCGCTCTCGATGGTCTTCTCTAGCTCCAGCTCTCTCTGATATCCGGTTTCATCCATAATACGCTGGACCATGTCCGAGACGCTGAGCTGTCCTTTGCAGGATATGAGCTTTTCCATCGTGTCAACGAATTCCTGCATGGCCTTGCGCGCCCGCGCGGATAGCTCTGGCGCTTCGGCGGCCATTGCCACCCCTCCATACAGCGGCAGCCTGTTCCTCGCAGCTATGGCCCGCGTTGCCTCAAGGGTCGTGCCGCCTATTCCCCGCCTGGGAACGTTGATTATCCGTTCTAGGCTGATGGAATCCCCAGGGTTTTCCACCACTCTTAGGTATGCCAGTACGTCCTTGATCTCACGCCGCTCGTAGAACTTCAGTCCACCAACTATCCTGTAGGGGATGCCCCGGTTCAGGAGCACTTCCTCTATGACGCGGGATTGCGCGTTAGTCCGGTACAGCACTGCGAAATCCCTGTAGCCTCGCCTCTCGGCGACTGCCAGTCGCTGTGTCTCATCGGCGATGAACCGCGCCTCTTCCTTCTCGCTCCCGGCCTCGTATATCGCTATCTTCGCCCCCGCTTCCCGCGAGGTCCAGAGGGTCTTCTGCTTCCTTCCTCTGTTGTTGGCGATTACCCTGTTGGCGGCGTCTAGTATAGTGCCTGTAGACCGGTAGTTCTGCTCCAGCTTCACTACACGGGCATTGGGGTAGTCTCGCTCGAAGTCAAGTATGTTTCGGATATCGGCGCCTCGCCACTGGTATATCGACTGGTCGTCATCGCCCACCACGCATATGTTGCAGTGCTTTGCCGAAAGCAGCTTGATCAGCATGTATTGGGCGCGGTTGGTATCCTGGTACTCATCGACCATTATATATCGGAAACGTTCCTGGTGCTTCACCAGGACCTCCGGCCGTTCCCGGTAGAGCCTCACGGTGATCATGATCAGGTCATCGAAGTCCAGCGCATTGTCGCGGGCCAAGGCCTGCTGGTATCCGGCGTACACTCTGCCGATGGTGCGTGTTCTCTCATCCCGTGCGTTCGCCGCGTACTCCTCCGGCCCCACCAGATCGTTCTTGGCTGTGCCTATTGCACTGAGCACAGCCTGGGGCTTGAACATCTCTCCGGATATGTTGAGCTCCTTCAAACAACGCTTGGCCGCAGTAAGCTGGTCCGATTCGTCGAGGATAATGAACGATCTCTTGTATCCCAATGACTCGATCTCATCCCGAAGCACCCTGGCGCAGAACGAGTGGAACGTGGATATCCACACATACATGCCTGGGCGCCCCGCAAGGTCGACCACGCGGTTCTTCATCTCCGATGCCGCCTTGTTGGTGAAGGTCACAGCAAGGATGCTGCCTGGGGCCACTCCCGCCTCTGCAATGAGGTAGGCCACTCTGTGGGTGAGCACCCTGGTCTTCCCGCTGCCGGCGCCGGCCAGAATGAGAAGAGGGCCGTCGGTGTGAACGACGGCCTCCCGCTGAGGCGGGTTCAGCGCTTCAAGCAGGTCTCGGCCCATTCGCCTACTCCTCCATCAGGCTGATTGCCTTGCCAATCCGCGCCATCGCTTTCTCTCGCCCGAGAAGGGCGAGGCTCTCGAACAACGGCGGAGTGACTCGCCGTCCCGTTATGGCGACTCGAACCTGCATGAGGAGATCTCCGGCCTTCCAGGACATGGACTCCGCTGCGCCTCTGAGAGCAGATTCTATGTTCTCGTGTGTCCACTCGCCAACATCCGCCATGGCTGAGGCCGCGGCCCTCAAGGCGTCTGCGATCCTGGCCGGTGGTTCCTTGCTCTTGGTTCCGAACTCCTGCCGCTGCAATTCCACTTCATCAGCGAATAGGAAGCCCAGCATCTCCGGCGCCTCCGTGAGTAAGCCGAGTCTGTCGGTGACCAGAGACACCGCCTGCTCCAACCGGCGCACATCATCCACCTGGCGCCCAGCTTTCTCCATGAACGGGCGCACCCGCGAGGCTAGCTCAGCGACTGTGAGATTCCTTATGTACACCCCGTTGAACCAGTTGAGCTTCTTCATGTCGAAGATGGCGTCCGATTTCGAGAGCGTCTCCACTGAAAAGGCCTCGGTCAGTTCATCCATGCTGAATATCTCCTGCTCAGTGCCTGGATTCCAGCCGAGGAGGGCGAGGAAGTTGATGAGCGCTTCCGGAAGATAGCCCATGTCCCGGAACTCGCCGATGTACACCGCCCCTGCTCGCTTGGAGATCTTCGTTCGGTCGGGGTTGAGCATGAGAGTAAGGTGGCCGAACTCAGGAGGCGTCCATCCCAAGGCTCGGTACACACATAGCTGGTCGAAGGTGTTCGTAAGATGCTCCACTGCCCTGAACACGTGGCTTATCTCCATGTGGTGCTCGTCGATGACCGTGGCGAAGTTGTAGATAGGGCTCCCATCCGACTTAACGATCACGAAATCACCGCGCTCGCCCATATCTTTCCGCTGATGCCCACGGAGGAGATCAACGAACTCGAGAGTCTCCTCTGGCGCAGAGAGCCTTATCACGGGCTTCACGCCGAGAGCCTCATACCTGGCATGGTCGGAAGCGGTCAGGCCGCGGCATTTGCCGGAATAGCGAGGGGGCCTGCCGGCGGCAAGGGCCGCCTTCCGCTCTGCATCCAGCTCCTCCGGAGAGCAGTAACATCGGTACGCCTTTCCCTCTGCGAGGAGCCTGTCCGCAGCCTCCCGGTATGAGTCGGCTCGCTCCATCTGCCGGTAGGGAGCGAATGGGCCACCCACGTCCGGCCCTTCGTCCCATTGGATGCCAAGCCACCTCAGACCCTCTAAGACCCCTTCCTCCGACTCCTTGGTGTTCCTCTTGAGGTCGGTGTCGTCGATCCTGAGGATGAACTTGCCTCCGTACTTCCTCGCGAAGAGCATGTTGTAAAGAGCAGTGCGCGCCGTCCCCACATGGCAGTTGCCAGTGGGAGAGGGCGCTATCCTAACCCTGATGCGGTTTCCGTCTGCCGAATTGCTGTCTGCGGTCATATAGCCTGGTCAGCTCCTCTACGCTACGCGCTAGCCCCTGTGAAGTTGAGTCTACCTGTCTTGATGGCTGGAGCCGAGTAGAGCCCGCCGTCGCCAAGCGCTGGGATCAGCTCCGCTTCCCTGGATATGGCCTGAACACTGCCTAGGATGCCATCCAGTATCGACTCGGTGAACCTGAGGTTCCTCAGGGGCTTCGTGATTCGTCCATTCTCTATGAGGAAAGTGCCGTCCTTCGTCATTCCGGTGATTATGGTCTTGGTTGGGTGGACCGGGTTCACATAGTTGAACCGAGTCACGTACACTCCACGTTCGGTCTCTGCCACCATCTCCTCAACTGAGGAGATGCCTGTGGCCATCGCAAGATGGATGGGATACCCGCCTTTCTCTTCCCCGCCCGGAACAGCATGACCGGTGGATTTCGTGTGCGCCCTGGCCGCTATTGCCCTGTCGAACACCACACCAGCGGCGAGGCCGTTCTGGATCAGTGGCACACGCTTGCGGGGAACGCCTTCAAAGTCGAAGGGCAACGGCGCCATCCTGGGATGACGCCAATCGTCGATAATCGTCACCATCTCAGATGTGACCTTGGCGCCTAGTCGGCCTGAGGCGTAACTCCTGCCTTCGGTGAAGGATAACCCATTCATGCCCATGTATGCTAGCATCTCCATGGCTGTGGACACAGCCGATGGTTCCAGCACCGCCACGAACTCGCCTGGTTCGATTGCCACAGGGTTCATTGACGCAATGCACTTATCGACCGCTCGCGCGCCCAAGGCCTGGAAGTCGAGGTCTCCGACTCGCATCGCTCCCGCTTCCGCATATCCAGAGCCGGCATTCGCCTCGAAGCTCTCCATGACGACCGTGACGAGCGATGCGTCGGTACCCACGTGCCATGCGCAGACTCCCAACGTATTGGCGACGGCGATCTCCCTTACCCTGGTTCGGAGTGCGCCGGAAGCATTCAACTTGTGGGCGTCGGCCTGTCTGATGATTGACTGGACCGCCTCTGCCCGCTCCATCGGGCCGAAGGCGGCAGTCGTCTCGTCGTACCCGTGCGCGTCCTCGTACTGTGCCGGTTCCGCTAGCCCAGGGAAATCCGGATTCGCAGGTTGCACCGAGGCCATCTCCAGAGCGCGCGCGGCTGCATCGGCCAAGGCCTCCGGAGTGAGCTGGTTAGTGGAAGCCCATCCTTCTCTCGTTCCATCTATGGCTCTCACCATGATTGTTACATCATCCACCGACGTATTCTGGTGAATCTCGGAGTTGGCGAACCTCGTGAGAGAATCCCGCTCCGATATAAGCACGATCTCGGTCATGTCGGCGCGGGACGAGGCGAAGGCCTCCTTGATCGATTCGAAAGCTCGCTCCTTCCCTACCATCTTCCCACACCTACTTTCACATTTCTGAACCTGGCTGGGGCAGTGCCGTGTCCAACACGCATGATCTGCAGGGGTTCGCCCTTTCCGCAATTGGGCACTCCCCACAACACCCACTCATCCCGCCCAGCCACGCCGTCGCAGGATCCCCAGAACTCAGGGGTTATTCCCGTATATGTAGGATTCTTCACCATCTCGGCAAGCTCGCCATTGCGGATGCGCCAGCCAATTTCGGCGCCGAATTGGAAGTTCAGTCGCCGGTCGTCGATGCTCCAGCTCCTGATGCCATCCACGAAAACCCCATCCTCAGTTCCACGAATGAGCGATGCCAAGGACTCGCGCCCAGGTTCGAGGCATATGTTCGTCATCCTGATGATGGGCATCCGGTCCCATCCACTCGCCCTCATGGCCCCGTTGCTCGACGTGCCCAGAGCGGCCGCCGTCTCCCTCGACATCAGGTATCCCACGAACAAACCAGAGCGAACCAGGTCGCTTCTGCCGGAGGCAATGCCTTCGTCGTCATATCCGAAAGTCCCGAGGCCGCCTGGAATGGTGGAGTCTGCGTATAGGTTCACGTGTTTGGAGCCATATCTGAACTTGCCAAGCTTCTCTGGCGTGAGAAAGCTAGTGCCCGCGTATGATGCCTCCGTGCCGTACACGCGGTCGAGCTCCACAGGATGCCCGCAGGATTCATGGATCTGCAGTGCCATCTGGTTCGACCCGATGATCAGAGTAGTCTTCATGGATGGGCACTGCTCCGCAGAGAGCAGCGCCTGAGCCTCAGAGCCCACTGCGCCGGCGTGCGCCGGAAGATCGAGGCTCTCGACCCATTCGAACCCAGCTTGGCGCATGTTTCCGTCGAAAGTCCCCGGATAAGACCTGATCTGAACCTCTCCCCCGCCCACTGCCATCGCACTCACGGAGGAAGCTGTTATCACGGAATGCTGAGCTATGAATGATCCTTCGCTGCTCGCGAAGGTCTTCTCTTCGTCTATCGCGCGCATGCCCGCGTTGGCGATCCTCACATCTGCTCCGGAAGCCATGGCCTTAGCGCATGCCTCCCTGAGTATGTCGATCTTCCGCGCCCGCGGGACCGACCACGGGTCCACCACACATGGTGAACTCCACTCAGCCACCACGCGCTCGGCCGGTGCAAGCGCCGCGTCGTGCTTCCTCGCAACCGCACTCGCCCGTGCGATATCTGAAGCCTTACGAGCCACACTCGCGGCCTCGGCCTCGTCCACGCAGCCTGTGGCGGCGAAGCCCCATGCACCGTTCACAATCACTCTCACACCGAGCCCACTGAATGAGCCGCTGGATGCCTGATCCACACAGCCATTGCGCACAGATAGCTGCTCCTCAGCTCCGCGAACTACCCGAACATCCGCGTACGTCGCACCTGCCGCCCGTGCAGCAGAAAGTGCGATCTCAAGTTCTCTCACCGGTTCATGACACCTCCCGTTCTAGCATGCTATCGCCAATCTGACACACGAGTATGCCCGCGAATATCGTCACAGCGCCTGCATACTGCCTGCCCGACATCTGCTCGGCGATGAGTATGCGCGCGAAGATCGCGGCAAACACCGGCTCCAACTGCAGAATGAGCGCCGCCCGAATCGGAGGGGTGTATTTCTGCGCCACAGTCTGCACCAGGTAAGCGAGGGCAGTTCCGCCAGCCCCGAGATAGGCGACCGATAGAACCAGTTCTCTGTTGTATGACAGCACCTCGGTGATGTCCCTCCCAGCGACCAGAGCTGCCAAGAGCGCTGCCCACACCATCTGGGTGAACGAGAGGAGCACCACATCATGCCTAGGAGAGTAATGCGCGAGCATCACAATATGGACCGCAAATGCAAAAGCGCACGCCAGCACCAGAAGGTCTCCGGCGGACGGACGCGCAGAACCAGATAGCGTGAGCATGCCGAGGCCGGCGAGGGCCACCCCCACCCCGGCCGCCTCGTAGCCGTGGACTCTCCTGCGTAGAATGATCCACTGAAGGAGCGGTGTGAACACCACGTGCATCCCTGTGATGAATCCAGCCTTCGATGCGGTGGTAGCGCCGAGGCCGTGTGTTTGAAGTATGAACCCGGAGAAGAGCGGGATGGACAGCAGCAGCCCTGCTCGCCACGTCGCCCAGTTCAGTATTTTCACGCGATTCCAGGCCCCAAGCCCGATCAAGACCGCAGCCAGGGCGAACCTGGCGGCGATGAAGGCCGCCGGGTTTATCCCCTGCACAACAGTTTTGACTATCGCGAAACTCGTGCCCCATATGACGCAGATCCCCACTAGAGACAGATCTGCCATGAGCGACGCGCGGCGCCCGCGCGCCTCGCCATCTGTTCGACGCTCTACCAGCAAGGCCCCCGACCTACTCCCATTCTATAGTGGCCGGGGGTTTGGTTGTGATATCATACACGACTCGGTTCACCCCAGGCACTTCATTCACTATCCGCGTGGATATCCTGTCCAGCACTTCATATGGAAGCCTCGCCCAGTCCGCGGTCATCGCATCCTCGCTGATGACGGCCCGAACTACCGCTGGATACGCATAGGTGCGGAAATCCCCCATCACCCCAACGCTGCGCATGGCTGGCAGGATCGCGAAATACTGCCACAGACCCCTGTTCGCCCCGGAACTCTCTATCTCATCGCGGACGATGGCATCTGCTTCGCGGAGTATGCCGAGCCTCTCGCGGTTCACATCTCCGATGATCCTCACTGCAAGGCCCGGACCTGGGAACGGCTGCCTCTCCACAATCTGCGCTGGCAGGCCGAGCTCCCGACCGATCTGCCGAACCTCATCCTTGAACAGATCGCGAAGGGGCTCAACGAGTTCGAACTTGATATCCTCGGGCAGTCCGCCCACATTGTGATGACTCTTTATCGCAGCCCCCGGACGGCCTGTGGCGGATGCGCTCTCCACTACATCAGAGTACAGAGTGCCCTGGACCAGGAAATGCACGTTCCCTAGCTTCGCAGCCTCATCCTCGAAGACCCGGATGAACTCCTCGCCGATGATCTTCCTCTTGGCTTCAGGGTCCACCACACCACTGAGCCTTCCCAGGAATCGTTCCTGCGCATCAACGACGATGAGGTTCATGTGGAAGTGGCGCTTGAATACATCCTCCACTACCTGGGCCTCTTCCTTGCGCAGAAGCCCGTGGTCTACGAAAACGCAGGTCAGCCTGGCCCCTATCGCCTTCTGGACGAGCAGCGCAGCGACTGAAGAATCCACGCCCCCGGAGAGTGCGCACACTGCTCGCTCATCGCCCACCTGCTTCGCGATATGGGCCACCGACTCCTCTATCACGGATCCTGCGGTCCAGTCCCTGGAGCAGCTGCACGCCTTCATAAGGAAATTCTCCAAAATCCTCTTGCCATGCTCAGTATGGGCGACCTCAGGATGAAACTGCACCCCCCAGATCCTCCGCTCACGGTGCTCAATCGCGGCGACTGGGGTATTTGCGGACCATGCGACCACCCTGAAACCTGCCGGAAGCTCCTCCACCGAGTCGCCGTGACTCATCCATACTCTGGAGGCCGGCGGAACCCCATCGAACAGGAGCGAGTCATCAGTGTGCTCTAGTTCTGTCCGGCCGAACTCCTGCCTGTCGGCCTTGCGGACCTCGCCCCCAAGGGCGCGAGCCACATGCTGCATTCCATAGCAGATTCCGAGGATCGGCACGCCCATGTCAAGGATCTTCGGATCCAGCGATGGTGCGCCTTGCTGGTATACGCTGGCCGGACCGCCTGAGAGTATGATCCCCGATGGCGCCATGCCCCGGACCGCCTCTGCGGAAGCGGAGTAGGGGATGATCTCGCAGTACACATTCGCCTCTCGAACCCTCCTGGCGATCACCTGGGTATATTGGGAGCCGAAATCGACAATAAGGATCTTGGACTTCATAGACTTTCTACTCCTCCGCCTCGCCGTTCCATACGTAATCCTTAGGCACGCCCACGTAGGGCAGATTTCGGTATATCTCCTGATAATCCAGTCCATAGCCCACAACGAATTCATCGGGTATAACGAACCCGTTGTAGTCGGAGGATATATCGGCCTCGCGCCGGTCGGGCTTGTCCAGAAGCGTGCACACCTTCACGGATGCAGGTTTCCGGTTCCGGAGGCTCGCCGCCAGATAGCTCAAGGTGAGCCCTGAGTCGACTATGTCCTCCACTATCAGAATGTGCTTGCCCTCAACCGACGCATCGAGGTCCTTGATTATCCTCACCACTCCTGACGACCGAGTTGCAGCGCCATAGCTCGTTACGGCCATGAAATCGATGCCCACGGGAATCGTGATGGAACGCATCAGGTCCGACATGAAAACGAGCGCACCCTTGAGGATGCACACCAAGAGCAGGTCTTTGCCCTCATAGTCTCGCGATATCTCCGCGCCAAGCTCGGCGACGCGCGCCCTAAGCTGCTCTGGCGAGAAGAGTACCTCCTTGATGTCGTCTGCCACATGAGCCGAGAATCTCCCGGCCATTCTATAGGGCCCCCTTCAACCTATCGGGCCGGTCCGACCGCGAGTGCGGACCGGCCCGCGCAGGCCAATGGATTGTGATCAGCTCACCTAGTCTACCCAGTCGGCAATGGTCACCAGGACATGGCGATTCCGCGCGCCTCATGCACAAGCCTCTTTGGCACTGAGATGGTGACAACTGCAGTTTTGTTGCCGACCTTGGGCTGCTTGACGTCTACTACCGTCGCGTCGCAGATCTCCCGACCCTGCCGGTCAGTGGCGCGGACTCGTGCTCCTTTGAGGGGAACTGGGATGTACTCGAACGGAATGGTCACCTTGCCCTCGTCGCCGGAACCCGATGAATCCTCGATGAATATGGCGAGCCCAGGGCAGGCAGCGACGCATACTCCGCATCCGCGGCATTCTGCTTCGTCGAGCCGTGGCAGCCTGGTTATGGGATCTCCGACTGATATTGCGCCGAATGGGCATCCGGTCTCACATGGATTGCACGGAATCTCCTGCAGACACTCGATCACTGCCACAGCTCCGGAGGCCATGCGATCAGCGCTGGGACACCCCTCTGAGGCCTCGACATCCTCCCATTTCACAACACCGTCGCGTTCGACGTCCTTCAACAAGTCACTCACCCCTCTGGGCCTGCAGAGCCCTTCTGATCACCCTTCGGTCGTATACCTTAGGCACCACGCTCATCACAGAGCGCTGAGAACAGTAGGTCACATCCTGCTCGAACCCTATCCCCGCAAGGTAAGCTCCGTGTTCTGAACGGAACAGCTCGGTTTCAATCGACGCCTCGCACCGCTCATACAGAATCGACGCCGCCCGCGCCGCATCGGAAACGTCCGCCCCCAGTTCCCTCCCAAACCTGGATGCGAGGAGACCCGCGCAGATCGTGTCCTCCATGCAAAACCTGCCATCCTGGCCGGAGCAGACGATCAGCACGTCGGAATCGGGACAAGCAGCACAGGCGTCAAAAACGGCATCTGCATTCAGGAAGCATGCCGTGAATATCTCGCGTGCGCCGGAGTACTCCTTAATCGCGCGCGTGCCGTTCGTGGTTGTGATGATGACTTTGCGCCCTGCCACCTTCTCGGGCGTGTACTCCTGTGGAGAGTTGCCAAGGTCAAACCCCTCAACGGCAACACCGCGGCGTTCACCCCCGAGAACATAGTCGGGCCTTGCATAGCCCCGCGCGATCTTGATGGCTTCCTCGATGCTCTCGGTGGGTATGACTTCCTCACACCCGTTGGCAAGCGCAGTGGAAATGGTGGAAGTGGCCCGAAGAACATCCACCACCACTACTAGCAGGCGGGCGAGATCCTTCGGGATTGACTCGCTAGAAAACAAGGAAACGTCGACTCGCATTACGGCTCCCCTTTCAGAAGATCTCCCCGGCCCGCCTACGCATTATCGTACGCGGCCGCCCACGAAAGCCCATCATTTCGCCGATTTGCTCATGATCGAATTGACCATGGCCTCGATGCCTTCCCGGTCAGGCTCCCAGTAGGCTCCCTTGAAACGCCCGGGAAGGGTCGCTGAGTCGACCGCTGTGGAATCGAGTGAGCGAAAACGCCACCCGACTGCGGTCATCTCCTCCGTGGTGAGATCAGTGCGTGTATACTCCTGCAGCACTTTCAGAATAGTGCGGTAAGATCGAACCCCGTCCCAGGTTGCGAGTTCCTTCAGAATGGCCTTCAGGAACTGCTGCTGCCTGCCGGCGCGGGAGATGTCGCCTAGGGCGTCGTGGCGGAATCTCACGTACTTCAGTGCGGTTTCGCCATCCATGTGGTATACGCCGGGCTTGAGGTCGAGATCATAGCCGCCGGCCTTGTCTTCGTAATTCATGCGCTTGTCGACCGCGATCTCCACGCCGCCCATCGCATCAACCACCTCGATGAAGCTCTGGAAGTCGATAGCCATGTAGCGATGGACCGGGAGGCCCACCAGATCGGATACGCACGAACGGGCGAGTTCAATTCCGCCTGTCACAATCGACGCATTGATCCGATGCACTCCCCCGCTTGGAAATCTCACCAGCGTGTCTCTGGGGATGGATACCAGCGTGGCCCCTGTTCCGTCTCTGGGAACCACCATCAACATGATTGCATCCATCCGTCCGGCAGTGGACACGGCTGCGCCGCTTCTGGTGTAGTTCTTGTCCTCCCCTATCAGCAGGATGTTGAATGATGATCCCGTAACGGGGAACCGGGTGTAACGAAGCAGGAGATAGCAACCTACTCCCACAATGCCTGCTGCTATCGCCAGGACCACAAGCAAGGCGATGAACCATCGCGAACCGGACTTCCTGCGTTCTCTTCTCCGAATCGACTCCTTAGGCATCTCCACTACTCCCCGGGCTCACGGCCCAGATCTACTCGATTTAGTTCGACAGCAGATTCGTGTATCCTCCCTAACTGCGGGGCTCCGCATTGCCCTGCGGAGAGCCGAGTTTGGCGCCGGGAACCGCGTTCGCTGATAGTGACGACACATCTCCCCTGATCAGCCTGTAGTACCCGGCAGACGCGATCATGGCTGCGTTGTCTGTGCACAGCTCCAAGGGCGGGAAGACCACGTTGATCCCATGCTTCGACGCCAGGTCGTTCAAAGCTGATCTCAGAGCCGCATTCGCCGACACGCCTCCTGATACTGCCAGCGTACGCATCCCGGTCATAGCAACAGCAGGCACTATCTTCGACACAAGATGGGAAATGGCCGCACGCTGGAACCCTGCGGCCACATCAGCAAGGTTCACATCCTCGCCACGCTGCACACCGCTGTGGAGATAGTTGATCACCGCAGTCTTGAGCCCACTGAAGCTGAAATCGAACGGACTCCCGTGAACCTGCGGAAGTGTAAACGGGATCGCTTCGGGATCACCCTCCCGCGCCAGTTTCTCCAGCTCCGGCCCTCCGGGGTACGGCAGTCCCATGACTCTGGCCACCTTATCGAAGGTCTCGCCCGCAGCATCGTCTCTGGTGCGCCCGAGTGTCTCATAGGCGCCGTGCGCCCGCATGGCGATAAGCTGCGTATGCCCACCTGACACTGTAAGGCACAGAATCGGCGGCTCAAGCCCTGGGTGAGCCAGGAAGTTCGCGTATATGTGACCTTCGATATGATTCACGCACACCAATGGTGCACCAATGGAATACGCGATCCCTTTGGCAGCCGAGAGCCCTACAAGAAGGGCCCCTACAAGCCCTGGCCCACTGGTGACCGCCACCGCGCCCGTCTGCGCAAGGCCGATCCCCGCGCGCTCAAGGGCCTGTTCAATCACGGGGATCACCGCTTCCACGTGCCGCCTGGATGCGATCTCAGGCACCACTCCTCCAAATCTCCTATGCACCTCCACCTGAGAGGAGATCACGCATGAAAGGAGTTCCCGGCCGCCTCTCACCAGCGCAGCGGAGGTTTCATCGCAGCTAGTCTCGATACCCAGAACGAGTGCCTCGTCACGAGCCAAGCCGAACCCTCCCCACATCAGCACAGCTTGAATCGGTCTGGCAATGGCCCGCTGCCTGGAGCGCGATGGGGAGATCGTCGAGCCACATCACCATGGCATCCTCCAGGTTATCAAGGTAGTACCTTGGTCGTATTCCCGTAGAAACGAAGCCGAGCTTCTCATAGAGGGCCTGAGCAGAAGCATTTGACGCCCTCACCTCCAGCGTCATGCGAACGATGCCGCGTCGCGCAGCCATTGACATGAGAGAAAGCATAATGGCCATTCCCACGCCGCGCCTGCGGAAATCGGGGTGCACTGCGACATTCGTGACGTGCGCTTCCTCGAATATGAGCCACATTCCGCCGTAACCCTGAGCCTCCCCGTCCGTCCCTCTCAGAACAACATACACGGCTCGATCGTTTCGCGTGAGCTCATCGATGAACGCGTCACTGCTCCATGGGCTGCTGAAGGAAAGCCGTTCGATCTCGGCCACTCTATCCACATCAGCGATGGTCATAAGCTCCGCTGTTGGCCGCATGGGCGCTTTCCTCCCTGCCTCTGCTTGATCTCAGCCTCTGAGGCTCGCAGATACATCGGCGCCAAGTGACGTGGGTCCTGCCCGAGCCCTGATAACAGCAGGTGACGGCCGAGCAACCCGACCTGGGCAGGCCTGAGAATCGCGAAAGCCGGCGGCGGCGCCGAACCACGATCCCCCATGGCGGACAGGATAGAGTCACCGTACGCAATGGCCCCGTCGCCCACAAAGAGCAGCCGATCACCGTCGTGCGCCATCGCCCGCGCGGCATCCACAACCGAGGACACGTCCATGATAGCATAGTCGCTGATCTGTTCGGCAACGCCCCACGGCGTGAGTGGCCTGAACGACGCAGAGTAGCACCGTTCATGCCTGGCGTCAATCAGCGACCAGATGGCGGAGCACCCGCCTCCGCGTCCGTATGCCAGAGCATCGAGGGCGGACACTCCCGCCATCGGAACCCCAAGTGCATATGCCATTCCCTTGGCGGCCGACACGCCGATGCGAACTCCAGTGAAGGATCCAGGGCCGATGCCGCAGGCTATGGCGCCAATATCCCGGGGGACAATGCCTGCTCCGGATATGACCGATTCCACACAGGACATGAGCCTCTCGGAATGAGCGACACTCACATTCATTATCTGTTCAGCGACGAGGATATCGTCATCAAGCAGCGCGACGCCTCCGACCATAGTCGAAGTGTCTATGGCAAGAGTCAGCAAGACTGCATCTCCTCCAAGATACGCCTGTATCTACCGCCCTGAGGCCGAAACACTAGTACACGCGAGTCATCATCCGGGCCAGGCTCTATTCGAATCGAGAGATGATCGTACCCTTCCAACAGCCCATATGCTTCAGGCCACTCCACGACAGCGACCCCGTTCCCGCCGAAATACTCGTCGAGCCCCGCGTTCTCCACATCCTCGGCCGACGAAAGCCTGTACAGGTCCAGATGGTACACAGGCACTCGGCCCCTGTACTCCTGCGCCAGCACAAATGTGGGGCTCGATACCTCGGATGGGTCAACGCCAAGTCCAGAGGATATTCCTCTGGCAAGGCACGTTTTGCCAGCCCCAAGACGACCGGCGAGGCACAGAATGTCGCCAGCGTCGAGAAGCCTGCCAAGTCCGCATCCTATGGCGGCGGTCTCAGCAGGCGAATGCGATACGATCCGCATTTCCGCGCTCATCTACAGGCACCACCATTAGCCCGACATGTCGCCCACACTGAGGCGCCACTGGCACTCACACAGCATAACGTCGTAGATTATACTTCGCCGCAGCCAACCTGACAACCCGTTAAGGCGCCAGAGAACTCGTGCAGATAGAAACAGGCACTCATCCTTCCCACAGCGTCGCCTCTGTGATTCTGGATCGGACGCTCAACCGCGGTATCCGGCGCCGTCAGCATCTTTTCGTCTGCGGCCCCGATCTCCCGAAGAACCTCCATCACAGCTGTGGGAAGCGCTCTTGCCCCGCCATCCTCGATTTTCACAGCCACGCCGATCCCGAGTTCAGGCAGACCGAGGCAGAACAGGCCTTCCGCGCCTCCCTTGGCAAAGATCCTCCCATTCGCGCCTCGCATCAACTTGGACCCAAAATCCTGAGTGCCGCCAATCATGTTCGGATACCGGAGCATGGCCTCAACCACGAGGCGCGCAGGCTCGCGATATATAGCCGGCAAGCTGCTTGGCCTCGACATTCTGGCATAAGCGTACGCCATATTGGCTATCGGCATCCCGAACACAACTACCCCGCACCCGTCTACACCCCGTATGACGCGCTCCTTGCGGAGACCACACACTTGGGAAACGGCCTCCCACATGTCGACCTGCACTGGATGGTCACGCTGGAAGTAGCCATCGGTCGGATATCCCTTGTGGACAGCATAGGCCAGCATTCCCGCGTGCTTCCCCGAGCAGTTGTTGAACACCGGGGATAGGGAAATCCCATCTCGGATGATTCTCGCCGCCTGCTGAGAGTTGATCGGCTGATGGCTCCCGCACCTCAGGTCCGATTCGGAAAGCCCGATCTTGGCCAGGATGCTGGCAACTGCAGCGATGTGCATGTCCTCACCGTGATGGGATGCTGACATTGCAGCCACTTCCTCAGTGGTTATCCCGAACCTCTCCACCGCGCCTGATTGGATGATCGGGAGGACCTGAAGCGGCTTGGCTGACGACCTAAAGTAGGTGACATACAGCGGATCGCCCGCGTGGTGCAGTATCCTTCCGGAGGAATCCACCACAGCAACATGCCCTCTGTGTATACTCTCCACCAGCTCGCCTCTATACAGCGAAACAAGAGTCTCGGATGGAATGCCCATTCTACCACATCCCTTGTGCAGCTCTGACAAATTCGCTGAACAATTTCAAAAACTCCGGATGTCTCTCCACGAGGCTCTCCGGATGCCACTGAACCCCGATAACGAAATGGGCCCCGGGCTTCTCGATGGCTTCCACGATTCCATCATCCGCCCAGGCCGTAACCTCAAAGCCCGGCGCGACCGGCTGGACCGCCTGGTGATGGAAGCTGTTCACCCACACCACGCCTTCGCCGAGGATCCGCGAAAGCGCAGATCCGGGTTCCACTGACACCGAGTGCGTGGGATGCCATCTGGGGGCGGAGATGGCGTGTGCATGGGCGCCCTGGCAGGACGACTGGATATCCTGGATCAGGCCGCCGCCTGCCGCCACATTCAGGACCTGCATCCCACGGCAAATGGCAAGGATGGGAAGCCCAATAGACAGAGCAGCAGACGCGAGCGCGATCTCAAACTCATCACGAACAGGACTGATGGACCCAAGCGACGGGTGGGGAGACTGGCCGAAGAGACGCGGATTCAGATCCGCTCCACCTGTTAGAACCAGACCGCCTGCGACCTCGCATGTGCGCATCGCCGCCTCCTTTGGATCCGCGCAATCGAGAACCGGCGGAGCGATTAGAGGAAGCCCTCCAGCTCTATGAATCGCCTTGACGTAATCAGCGCCGAGCATGCATCTTTCCTTAGGCTCTGCCTCGAAATCAGCAGACACGACACAGACTGGCCTCAACTTCGTATCACCTCTGTGCGCAGTGATCCAGACCCTCTGGCAGTGCAATGAATAGTGGTTCAGTGCAGCCCGGCACGGCCCGGTCAGATCTCGATGAGCCCGAGGCTGATCTCAACTGCCCTCACAACTCGCTTCATCGTCTCATCATCCAACCTGCATATTCTGTCGCGGAGCCTGGCCTTATCAATAGTGCGTAGCTGCTCCATGAGTATCACTGAATCGACTGTGAGCGCACCCTCTCCTGCAGGCAGTTCCACATGGGTGGGCAGTTTTGCCCTCTTGATCCGGGAGGTGACCGCAGCAACAATGGTGGTTGGGCTGTAGTAGTTTCCAATGTCATTCTGGAGTATGAGAACTGGACGTATTCCTCCCTGCTCTGAGCCGATCACAGGGTTGAGGTCCGCATAGAACACATCGCCACGCTTCACGTCCAACCTAGTCACCTGCCAGGAACCGCTCATAGCCCGCAAATGCCTCTTCCTCGGCAACCGCGCATTCGCGCGCGGCATCGATGTTAACAGACGCCATCCTGAGATATCCGTCTCTCAGCTGCTCGCGGAGCTCCGCTCTGGCGTGCTCTTTCAGGTACATCCGCATCGCCTCGCGCACCACCTCACTTCGGTTGCGTCCTTCCTTCCTCACGAACAGGTCAACCTCATCCAAGAGGCCTGATGGAACGCTGACTATGATCTTGCGTAGTTCAGCCATGGCCCATCCCCCCGCGCGAGTCATGCTCGATGATATATACTCGTATGTACTCAGATTATATATGCGCGCCATTGTCACTGTCAACTAGAGGAGCTGCTGGCTGCGCCTGGATGTATTTCCTCACTGCTGCTCCTGCTCCCGACCGCCAACGTACACCCTTGGCACGCGCTTGCTAATCCCGCACACTACCTCATATCCGATGCTTCCTGTCCACCTTGCCAGATCTTCAGCGTAGATCGTATCATCGCCCTGGCAACCCATGAGAATGACCTCGTCGCCGACCTCCACATGAGCGTCAAGGGGCAGCGAGATCATAATCTGGTCCATGCAGACCTTTCCCACCACATGGCGCCTCTCCCCGTTCAACAGGACCTCGGCCTTGCCGGAGAGAGACCTCGAGTAGCCATCGGCGTAGCCCACCGGGAGAGTGGCAATGACCTCCGGGCCGCGGGAAACGTAGGCAGCGCCGTAGCTGACAGTGGTGTTCGCAGGCACGGCCTTCACATACGCCACCCTTGTATGGAAAGACATCGCTTGCGCCCACTCCGGTCCTGGCGGTGTGGCGCCAGTGGGCGAAAGCCCGTACAGCGCAGCGCCCACTCGAACCATGTCGAGCGCGGATTCCGGCACGGCCAGAGCGGCAGCGCTGTTGGCGGCATGCCTCAGTGGAATGGAATAGCCCTGAGCCCTCAGGCTCTCCGTGAGGTCGTGAAACTGCTCAAGCTGCCGGAGAGTCATGGCCTGATTACACTCGGCACACGCAAGATGTGTGAAGATGCCCTCGATGTCGATGCCTGGAAGGCGCGAGGCCCGGCGCACCAGGCCTGGGATATCGGCTGGCGTAAGCCCTATCCTGCCCATTCCCGTGTCAACCTTGATGTGAACTCTCGCCCTGCGCCCAGAGGCTACTGCTGCATCCGACAGGCACTCGGCCGACTCGACGGATGCGACCGTCGCGGTGAGTCCGAACCTGACCAGATCAGGCGCTTGCCAGGGAAAGAACGCACCCATGAAGAGAATCGGGGCTGCGATCCCGGCTCTCCGAAGCGCTACTCCCTCTTCAAGCAGTGCCACGCCTAGGAACGACGCGCCCTGTTCCAGGGATATCATGGCGACTGGCGCGGCGCCATGCCCGTAGGCGTCCGCCTTAACAACCGCCATGATATGTGTTCCCGATGGAACCGCCGCCTTCACGCGCTTGAGGTTGTTCGCGATATTCGTGGTGTTAATCTCCACCCACGTGGGCCTCATGCCCGGCTGATATGGTCCTAGCAGCCTGAGTCACCGCCCTCCGAATCTATGCACGCCACCGGCATCATCGACCATAGCTCCGCCGGCGCATCGGCGGCCTGCGAGAGCGCCTGAGGAAGACGGCCTAGGATGTCCCCTGCGATCATTCCATGCTGCCCAGCCTGGCGCCGTGCGATATCGCCGGCCAGACCGTGAACGTACGTGCCGCATATCCCTGCCAAGAATGGCGTCGACCCCTGTGCTATCAGGCTGCCTATGACTCCGGCAAGAACGTCGCCTGATCCTGCAGTGGCCATTCCGGGGTTCCCGGTCGGGTTCACATACACGCGCCCGTCAGATCTGGCTATCACTGTCCTTGCGCCCTTCAGCGCCACTACTGCACCTGATGCCTCCGCCGCGGCGCGCGCACGTTCGAGCCTGTGCCTGTTTATCTCATCTGCGCTGGCCCCAAGCAAACGGCCAAGCTCTCCAGGATGGGGAGTGAGAACCACTGGTGATGCAGAGTGCGCGACCACATCTGCCTTCCCCGCCAACACGTTGATCCCGTCTGCGTCGATGACCAGAGGGACGGGACAGCGCTCCACGAGAGCATTGAGGACCGCAGCGATGTCATCTGACACAGTAAGCCCCGGACCGGCAACCACAGCCTGGCATTTCCCGCACTCGTCCAGAATCATGTCAATGGCGGAACTTGAAATTCCACCTGCGGACGTGCCGGGCATCGGCCTCAGCACGACCTCCGGAGCATAGGCGCACGCCCGACTGGTCACCTCATCAGGTGCAGCGAGATAGGCGATGCCAGCGCCGGCCCGGAGTGCAGACAAGGCCGCCAGAACACCCGCCCCCGGCATTCCTCGGGACCCCGCCACAACGAGCACTCGCCCGCAATCGCCCTTGTGAGCGTATGGAGTCCGCCGTGGAAGTGCTGAGCTAACATCCTCGGGAGTAGTAAGGCTGACCGCTGCCTCAGATTCCCCCAGCAATGGACCTGGCAAGCCTATCCTATCTACGAGAATGCGTCCAACATGCGATGCTCCTGGGAACGTGACCAGGCCGATCTTGGGAAGCCCAAATGTCACTGTGGTATGGGCGGTGACACAGCCGTATCGAATTTCCCCTGTTAGAGCGTCCACTCCGGTGGGGACATCCACCGCTACGGCAGGAACTCCGGAATCGCGTATCAAACCGATCGCCCGCAGCACCACATCTGAGAGGCCTCCGCGCGCCCCGGTCCCGAGGATTGCATCGACCACAACCCTCGATCTGGCCAGAGAGGCCTCAGCCGCCGACCATGACGCCTCATCGGATAGGGCCACAACATTCGCGTCCATCCTGGTCAGAATGTCAAGGTTGGTTCTGGCGTCGCCTGATATCCCATCGAGCTCCCCCACTACGTAAATGGCCACATCCGCGCCACTGGCGATGAGGTGTCGTGCAGCCACAAACCCATCTCCGCCGTTGTTGCCCCTGCCTGAAAACACCGAGACGAAGAGCCTCCCACTTCCGCGGCCTTGCTTGGGGAAACGGCATTCAGAGCCTCCTGGCCGAGCTTCAGCCGCAACCCGAAGCACGACGCGGGCAACAGCAGCGCCTGCGTTCTCCATCAGTGCAATGCTCTGCATGGCGTACTTCTCTGCGGCCGCCCTGTCGATCTCCTGCATCTCAGAAGGACAAACCAGCCTCGTTGGAAACACCTCCTAGTGCAACGGCGGATGCGCACGCGTAGTCCCGTGAATGCGAGATGGAGAGCAGGATACGGGAAACCCCGGCCTTCTCTGCCCATTCTGCAGCAGACCCAAACAGGCGGACCTCCGGAGCGTCCGCCCCGCTGCTGACTACCTCAATATCCGTGAAGGAGATGCTCCCCATGCCCCGGCCGATGGCCTTCATCACCGCTTCTTTCGAGGCAAACCTGGATGCAAGGAAATCCGGGCGTCCGGCCCGGGAGTCTCCAAGCTCGCCGTCGGTGAAAATGCGCGACGCGGCGCCTGCCATACCTTCCCCCGCCATGCGAACGAATCTGTCGATCTCGATGATGTCAATGCCCAGTCCAACCACACCCTCGCCCACACTGCCCGACCCCCTTGAGCTCCAACTCCTACTCCACCGTCACGCATTTTGCAAGGTTGCGTGGCTTATCGACATCTGTGCCACGGGCGCACGCGGCATAGTAAGCCAGAAGCTGCATGGGAACCACAGTGAGCACAGGTGCAAGGAGCGGATCGGTCCTGGGCACGCGCAGCACCTCATCGGCGAGCCTGCCGACTCCATCGCATCCATCCATCGAGATGGCAATCACCCTCGCCCCTCTAGCGGCTGCCTCCTGCACATTCGAGAGCATCTTCTCGGCGAGTCGTTCCTGGGTGCACAGGGCAAAGACGGGAGTCCCACGGCTTACCAGAGCGAGCGGACCATGCTTGAGTTCCCCCGCTGGATATGCCTCTGCATGGATGTAGGAGACCTCTTTCATCTTCAGCGCGCCTTCCATGGCACTGGCGAAGTCCAGGCCCCTTCCAATAAAGAAGGCGTGATCTGCATGGACCAACTCCTCGGAAAGCTTCCGCACCCTCTGCTCCACTGAGCCGAGAATCCACTCCACCTTCGAAGGCAACTCGCACATCTCCCGAACAAGGGCTCTAGCACGGTCATCGCCCAGTGTGCCCCTCTTGGCGCCCAGATCCACTGCTAGGAGGTAAAGCGCGATAAGCTGAGCCGTGTAGGCCTTCGTGGACGCCACGGCGATCTCCGGTCCGGCCCAGGTGTACACCACACGAGATGCTTCGCGCGCGACTGTCGATCCTACCACATTGGTGATCGCTATCGCGTTCGCGCCCCTGCGGACGGCCTCTCTGAGGCCTGCCAGGGTATCGGCAGTCTCCCCTGATTGGCTGATGACCACTGCCAAAGCGCCTTCGTCGACTAGCGGGTCGCTGTAGCGGAACTCCGAGGCAAGCTCGCAGTGGGCAGGCGCCCTCGCAAGCTCCTCAACAGCGCGCATCCCAACCTGACCCGCGTATGAAGCCGTGCCGCAGGCGATGGCGATCACTCTGTCGAGGGATCTGGCCAGTGCGGTGTCGAGCCCCGCCTCGGCCAAGTTGACACGGCCCGTGGACTCATCGATCCGGGCCGCAAGAGTATTTCGGATCGCCGTGGGCTGCTCGTGGATCTCTTTGAGCATAAAATGGGCGTAGCCTCCGCGCTCCGCGGCCTGCGCGTTCCACGTCACATCGAAGACGTCCCTGGTTATCTCATTGCCCTGCATATCCTGCAGGTGCACTCCATCCGCTCGCACCGACGCCATCTCGCCATCGGCGAGTATGTGCACACGCCGAGTCTGCCCCAGCAAGGCCGGAATGTCGGATGCCACGAAGTTCTCTCCATGTCCGAGTCCAACCACCAGGGGGGAATCCTTTCGCACAGCCACGATCAGGCCGGGCTCGGCCGCATCCATAACGGCAAGCGCGTAGGATCCACGCACGTGAGAGACTGCCCTGCGGACCGCCTTCTCAAGGCCCTCGCCAGAGCACTCCTCAATCAGATGTGGCAGAACTTCCGTGTCAGTCTCTGATCGGAAGACATGGCCCCTGGATATGAGCTGCTCCCTCAGTTCTGCGTGGTTTTCGATTATGCCGTTGTGGACAAGCACGATCCGGCCCGAACAGTCGACCTGGGGATGAGCGTTCTCGCAGGATGGCCGGCCATGGGTAGCCCATCGGGTGTGTCCGATTCCCGTACTGCCCGATATCGATGAACGGGAGACGATGCCCGCGAGGTTCGAGAGCGCGCCCGCGCTCTTCATCACCGCCATGTCGATGCCGTTCCATACTGCGATCCCTGCTGAATCGTATCCCCGGTATTCGAGCTTGCCAAGTCCCTCGATAAGTATCGGAGCTGCAGGCCTTCCACCTGCGTACCCCATTATTCCACACACAGGCATGAACCCTCCTCGTCAACCGGGGCATGCCAGGTCATGCTGCCCCGCCTATGCAAGCTCCTCGCGGATTACGCGGGCCAGCCCCTCCACCAACGCGCGGACCCTCTGCTCATCTGCACCTTCACCCATCACGCGCACTAGAGGCTCGGTTCCCGATGGACGCACCATGATCCTTCCGGAGTCGCCCAGGGCCGCTTGGGCCTCCTCTATGGCCGTGCCTATCCGCGCGGACGAGCCGAATTCGTCCTTCTTCGCCACACCCACGTTCACAAGCACCTGGGGAAGCTTGGTCATCACCCGAGCCAGGGCTGAGAGGGGTTTGCCGCTCCCGGCCACGAGCCCCGCCACCTCAATTCCAGTGATGAGTCCATCTCCAGTCGTAGTCTTGTCCAGGAGTATTATGTGCCCAGACTGCTCCCCCCCAAGGACCAGTCCGCGCTTGCGCATCTCCTCCAATACATACCTGTCGCCATTTTTCGCAACCACGAGTTCACATCCTGCGGATCTCAGAGCATGCGTAAGCCCCAGATTGCTGTACGCGGTGGCCACAACCGCCAACCCGGGGAGCTCTTCCATAGCAACACGGTGCAAGGCGCACATGGCCATTATCTGATCACCGTCTACGAGGTTCCCATCAGCGTCGCAGGCGATGACCCTGTCCGCGTCGCCATCATGAGCGAACCCAATGTCAGCTCCGTTTTGCACCACAGCCCGGGCAAGCGCATCCGGGTGTGTGGACCCGCAGCTCACATTGATATTCACGCCATCTGGAGAGTCGTGCACGGTCACGACTTCGGCGCCAAGGGCGCGAAACGCCCGGGGGCTGGTGATGGAGGAGGCGCCATTTGCGCAATCGAGGACCACGCGCAGGCCATCAAGCCTCGCCTTGGCGGTGCCGACGGCGAACCTGACATATCTCTCCACTGCGTCTGCGATCTCCCGGGATTCCCCCACACCGCCTCCATCTGGCCTTGCAAGACCATCATCCTCGCTGATACTGGCCTGACCAGGCTGTCCATGGTACCCTGCCAGAACCCTTGATTCTATCTCGTCTTCAGTAGCATCAGGCAGTTTGAACCCGTCCGGGCCGAAGAACTTGATGCCGTTATACTCAGCCGGGTTGTGCGAGGCTGAGATCACAATGCCCGCGTCAGCTTCCATTGAAACGGTGAGATATGCCACCGCTGGAGTCGGCGCCACACCGACGCGGAGCGCGTCCGCGCCCGCCGAGTTGATGCCGGCCACAACTGCGGCCTCAAGCATTCCCGTGGATCTGCGAGTGTCGCCTCCCACAACGAGGACAGGCCGATGTCGGCCATCGTTGGGAAGAGAGACAGCGCCTGCCCTTCCCAGCCTATAAGCGAGTTCAGGCGTGAGGCCGCGGTTAGCGACATCCCTCACGCCATCGGTGCCAAACAATGTGCCCACTATACCAGCCCTCCGACCACAGCATTAGGATGATCGCTCATCCATGCTTGATTCTACCATTCAGAGCATCACTATGGAACAGCGGGTATTGAGGGAGAAGTCGCAGGCGGCCGGGCAGTGCTCTCACCCTCTCCCGCCCGCTCACTGTCGACCTGCGCTGCAGGAGGAGAAGCCGAGACTGTGACCGTCGCGGGGTACGCGGCCAGCCCCGATAAGGCCTGCCCGTGGGAATCGAGGAGGATCACTGTTGCCACAGTTTCCGGAGGTTTCACGACCGCCACTGCTCTCGCTACTCTTCCGATTGTGCTCTCCGGGCCCTCGACCGTCACCTCCGCCGGCACGGCTGACACAGCGGCGCTCTGTTCCGCGCCCGCTGCCGCAGGCAATCCAGCCTCGCCGCAAAGCACAGCGGCTTCCACGGGAAACGCGACAGAGACGCGCCGTTCCAGAGTTACAGTAACTCTACTGTCAGACGCACGGACGAGCTCCACCCCGTTCGGGATCTCGGGTTCCACAGCAATCACATGCTGCCCCGCTTCCTTCCCAGCCAGGTTGATCACTGCCCCGGCCGATTCCGCAGTGGCAGACTCCAGTTCCTTAGGCCCCCGAAGCCTGAGAGCGACCACTGATGGAGGGGACGTGACGATTAGGCCTTCTGGGACATTCCTCGCCACTACGGTCGCCTGTATTGATATATCGAACTTCTGGACCGCTGCCGAACGCTGCTTCTCTCCCATGGCCACCATCCATATGGCTAGAGCCAGAGCCAAGGCCAAGAGCTTGGTCGGAAGGTCTTTGAGGATTATGGAGGCGGGCTTCATGGCTTGTGCGCCCCCTTTGGCTTCCAAAACTTGGTCTCCTTATGGTTCACATCAAACACCTCAAATAGCCTCTCCTGGAGCGCCCCGGGAGCAAGCCCCCGTACAAGCTCACCCTCGCTGGCGATTGAGACGGCGCCTGTCTCTTCCGATACCACCACAGCTACAGCGTCTGTGCGCTCACTCAGCCCGAGCGCCGCACGGTGCCTTGTTCCGAGTTTCTTGCCATACGCCTGCCGTTCAGAGAGGGGAAGGAGACATGCAGCAGCGACAATTCGATTCCCCCTGATTACGACTGCGCCATCGTGCAACGGTGTGTTGGGAGTGAAGATGTTCATGAGAAGCTCCGCCGATACCTGAGCATCAAGGGAGATTCCGGTATCAAGCAGATCTCCGACGCCCGTTTCCCGCTCCAGGATGATCAGGGCTCCAGTGTACTCTCTCGACATCAGTTCGGCAGCCCTCGACACCTCTGCCAGCACTCTCCTGCGCTCGTCCGGGCCAAGGACCCGCATGGCGCTGCCGAGCAGACGCCCGCGTCCGAGCCGCTCAAGCCCACGACGCAGCTCCGGCTGGAATACGATGGGGACCCCAACTAGGGTCATCGTCGTAACCTGCCGAAGCAACCAGAAAAGGGCGTCGAACCTCAGATACTCGGCCGCCGCGTACGCCGCGACCAACATCGCCAACCCCTGGATGAGCGACACGGCCTGCGTGCCCTTGAACAGGCGCATGACCTTGTAGATGATGAATGCTACGATGAGAATATCCGCGATCGTGGTCATGACTTGGACAGGGTTTGCACCAGCGAGAACGGCGAATGATCGGATCATGGCCTCCACTCCCACCCCAGCTCCATAGGGTTATGTGATACACGACACTGAGATAATTCGTCCCGCGCGGACTTTACCCTTCCTGCGCGGGACGTGGTTTTGTGGGATATTGAATGGGACAGGGCTCAGCGCCGAAGCAAGACATATCGCTCCAGGGCCTCTGCAACTCCGTCATCGTCGTTCGACGCCACGACACAGTCGGCGGCCTGAATGACCTCTGCCTCCCCGTTTCCAACAGCCACTCCTAGGCCAGCGCCGCGGATCATCTCAATATCGTTTTCCTGGTCGCCTATGGCCATCGTCTCACTCATCGATATTCCGCACATCTGCGCAAGATGACGTAAGGCGGTCAGCTTCGACACGCTGGAGTTCACGATCTCGATCATGTCAGGTTTCGAACGCATCAGCCGAAGGTCGGGACCGGCCACACTCTCCAGTGCGGCCTTTATAGATGGAATCCTCGCCGGGTCGTCGATCACAAGGTACTTGAGGGATTCACGCCTAACGAACTCGTCCACATCATTCAGAACATGCACGCTCACGCCGTAGCGCATGCCGTAGGAATCGGACCTTGCAGAAGCACGCGGCGCCCAAAGCTCATCATTGAAATAGCCCTGAAACGCGATGCCCCAATCCCACATGAACCTGACAATGCGCTCCCCGGCATCCACGGGAACCGGAGAGGATGCAAGGGTTTCGCCAGAGCCGCTCATCCGTATCAGGGCGCCGTTGTAGGCAGCTATCGGCAGATCATGGGCAAGCCCGGAAACGAGCAGCCGTGCAGAGCGGTACATCCTCCCCGTAGCGACAGCCACCATAACCCCGCGGGCGCGAGCCTCCTTTACGGCCTCACGGGTTCGCTCAGAGATTGTGACATCAGACCGCAGCATCGTGCCATCTAGATCAATTGCGACCAACCTAACCAATCAGTGCCTATCCCCTCTGATTATGGAGTTCAGGGCGCCTCCGGTGAGGCTCAGCAGTATCGAGGCGAGCACTGCCGCCCAAAAGCCCGGCACATTGAAACTGCTGCCCATAAGCCACGATGCCAGAAGCAACATGGCTGCGTTGACCACAAACGTGAACATGCCGAACGTGAGCAACTGCATGGGGATGCTAAAGAACATGAGTATCGGCCTGATGAAGGTGTTCACAATCCCAAGCACCATTGCGGCGATCAGGGCCGCCCCGGCCCCATCGATTTCCACAAGCCTGCCATGGCCATACGGAATGAACGAGACGATCAACAGCGCCAGCGCGTTGATCAGCCATTTCACAAGCCATCCAGGCAGCCCGCCGCGGTCATCATTGTTCCAGCTCATCGAAATCCCTCGCTCCCGCCGTTCATCTTGCCAAACATGCTGCTCCCGCTTGCAAGCGGCGAATCAGATCTGCTCCTCAGGAATAACTATCCAGGCGATAATGTACAACAGGGCGCCTGGGAACCCTGCAGTGAAGATCGACAACGCCACCCACGCAAGCCGAATCACGGTGGGATCAGTGCCCAGATACTGCGCCAGCCCTGCGCACACGCCTCCGAGCATGCGGTTGCGAACCGATCTGTATAGCCGCCTCTCCATGATCACGACACCCCCCACAACCCGCATCATACCATTATTCTAGTACCGTCTTCCACAATCCTGCCACTGTTCTTAGGCAACGGTCGACGCCCAATGATCGCAGCGCGCCGCCGCCATCGCCAGATGCCTCGCGCGCACATGCCTCCATGGCATCAGTCAACGCTGATCTCCACCTTGGTCCCGTCTTCAGTGTCCAGATCAACCAGTTTCCCCTGCGCACCTTCCATCACCGCAGCGAGAATCGTGTCGATGTCCACATTCTCCTCTGCCAGCCGCGCAGCCGTCTCCTTCGGAACGAATCGCCAGAACACCTTGGCAAGTGAAACCGGGACATTCAGGTTGACCCTGGCGCCATCTTCATCCTTTACCCGAATCCGCATGAACCTCACAGGCGCATCTGGCGCGGCAGCGCGGGCCGTATCACGTTCTGGCTCCATGGCATCGAAGACTCTCTGGGCTTCGTCGACCGTCAGCTTCCCGTCGCGGACCATCTCGAGTATTCGCTTTCCGTCCTCCTGCATACCGCTTCCCCCTCTCGCGTTCAGGCGTTCTCCAGTGTAACGGAACCGTTTGTGGCGCAAGCGTCCACAGCTACTCTCGGGCCGCCCTCATCGCCCTGGGTCATGACCCGGAGGCGCCTCATGCGTCCCCAGCTGCTCTCTCTCTCCGTTTCCACCCGCGCGCCCTCAATCGACGATTTGACAGTGCCGTTGGCGGTCTCAGCAGCGATCTCGTAGACTACTGCGCCTGCTCTCGGCGCTATTACCCGAATGCTCCCATTGGCAGTCCTGATCCGCACACGCCCAGCGGACTCGTACGCAAGAATCATGGATACGCTCCCATTAGCAGACTCCAGGGTCGCATCGCCCAGGCCCCCAGATGCATTCATGGCGCCATTGTGGGCAGATGCATTCACGCTGACGGCCTTCAGGGCATCAAGCGTCACCCGTCCGTTGCTTGATCGCGCTTCCACCCTGCCCGCCTGAACCTTCTCCAGGGTAACCGATCCATTCCGGGTTGACAATGTGATGTCGCCGCCCATCTGCGAGGGCACATATGCCTCTATGGACATGGAATCGAGGAGACTCCTATCCTTGCATTCGATGGACATCCGTCCACCCTCGAACAGGAGTTTTGCCTCGGACGCAAGACTCTGCTCCGCAGCAGCGCGGCTCTCCGCCCCACGCACTGAGGCTCTGACAGTCACCCGGTAACCGGCCTTGTCCCAGCCAGCCACCTTGACGCTGCCATTGAGAGCACTGAAGTCGATTGCAGACAGCCCACGCTCGCCAGATATCTCGCCCTCGAAAGTCCGCTCTGCGTGGACCCCGATAGTGCGACTCGCCCGGCCGATGGCCCCGGCCATCGATTCAAACGCCCGATACAGGCGAGCTGGGATCTCCTGCCCCGCCTCAGCCATCTCCCCGGCCACCTTCGAAAGGCGCTCGGAAAGCTCGTCGGAGATGCGGCCCGACATCGGCAGCTGCCATTGGCCATGGCCGTGGCCCTGTCTGTCATCCTGTCGCTGTTCCTCACCATGCCCACTGAGGTCAGTCAGTGCTACAGCGTCGTCCCCCAATGCATCGAGGAGTTCCTCCGCCTCTTCAGCACTGATCTTGCCCTCGGAGAGGAGGTTAAGGATCATCTTTCGCTCTTCGGTCATGAAAGCCCGCCCCCCTAGGTGTTATCTGCCCTTCAGCTGCTGAACCGCTTCATCTGCGGAGATCTCGCCCCTTGCGAGCGCCTCCACTATGTCCTTTCTCTTCGCCACTGCGCCAGGTTGCGCGTCGTCTGGATCATCGTCCTTATCGACCTTGTGGCCAAGCGCGACAATCACTGCGTCGAGCCTGTTCCGGACCGTTGGGTAAGAGATGCCCAGCTCCTTCTCGACGTCTTTGATGCTTCCGCGATTCTTGATGAACACATCGACGAAACTCCTCTGCTCGGGCCCAAGCGCACAGAACTTGCAGACATCGAAGCGCCCCTCAATAACTGTGTCGCAGCTCTTGCAGGTGAGTCGGGTAACGTCGAGCTTCTCGCCGCACACGGGACACTGCCCGAGAACTTCCCGCTTACGCACCGCACTCGCCTCCCGTCACCGTTCTTGGTTCAGATTATAAATCCCGATGTTGATAATGTCAACATCGGGATTGATTTGCCTGAGTTGTTTACCCGGTTTGCTCCGATCAATTGCGCTGTCCCGGTTTCAGAACTGCATGTGGAAGGCCCCGCACACCCGTGAGCATATTTCTTTCCAGCCAGAGGAGTGCGGCCTTCATGGGTAGCCCGCCTCCGTACCCCGTGAGCCTCCCGCCAGCTCCGACCACTCTGTGACACGGGATCACTGGACCCAATGGGTTAGCTCCCACTACTGCGCCTGCAGCGCGCGGCGCGCGGGGCTTGCCGGCGGAAGAGGCGAGGGCTCCGTAGGTGGACGTTTCTCCAGGTCGGATCTGCCTCATACCCTCCATAACGCCGCGGGCAAACCCAGAACACCAGGAGAGATCGACCGGATAGCCAAACCAAAGCGCACTGGGTGCAAGCTCTCCCTCGAAGAAAAGCCTGATGTCCCGTCCAACAGTCACGAGCAGGTCAGCTGGGTCACACGACTCCCCCGCGCCATCCGGACTATCGACGCCCACTGCCTGTCCTTGGGCGACCTCTGTAGGGCGCGAGGCCAGGCCCAGATCCTCTAGGGTCATGCGCGGGCTCAGATTCGCGGTCGCGATCCACTTGGGGATTGGAAGCTGCGAGAGAGATGAACTATCGACCGCAGGCATCTCAATCCTTCTCAGGCCCAACTCCCCTGCCTCAAACCTGACTTCTCCGATCCTAGTGGGCACGCATGCCTGGACAAGACTATCGTGGTGCGCGTAACTCGAGTTGCTTCTAGTCACCTCAACCTTGCACCTCCTCTTCTCCTTGGCCCGTGGACGCGACCGACTTTTGGGGGGCATTGACGCGGTCTGCAACCATCTGTGCTTCTGCGCTGCTTCGCTCGGCCTGAAGCGTGGAGGGCTCCGGGTGCAGATGCTCGTACACCCTTGCAGCCACTGGCGCATTCATGCCTGGAGCAGCCACGATCTCTTCGACTGAGGCTCTGGAAAGGGCGTCAAGCGACCCGAACTGCCTCATCAGAGCTACCAGGCGCTTCTTCCCTACGCCTGGAACACCCGTGAGTTCAGAGGTAATGCCGCTCTTGCCCCTGAGGCTCCTGTGGTACGCGACAGCGAACCTGTGTGCCTCATCCCGAATGTGCTGAATGAGGTGGAGTGCCTTGGAGTCCCTCGGAAGCAGCAGAGGCGCGCTTTCACCGCGCCTGAAGATCTCCTCTTCCCGCTTGGCCAGGCCCACGGCCGGCCACTCGCCAAAGCCCATCGAATCGAGGACCTCCCCGACCGCGTGCAGCTGCCCCTTGCCACCATCGATAACCATGAGATCCGGGAGCCGGGCGAACTTGGGGTCTGGATCACCATCTGCGCCGCGGTTCGCGGCACGACCTGTCCCTCGCGAGATTCGCCTGCGGATAACCTCAGCCATCATGGCGAAATCGTTCTGCCCTTCCACAGTGCGAATCCTGAATCGTCGATACTGGGATTTCGCAGGCTTTCCCTGCTCGAAGACGACCATGGAACCGACGGCCTCTGTGCCTTGAAGGTTCGAAATGTCGTAGCACTCGATCCTTCCAGGCGCAGCGTCGAGGCCGAGATAGGCCGCGAGCTCCGCGAGGGCCCCCGCCCTTGACCTCTCGTCTGCCTGCTCCGAGGCGCGGACCCGATCAAGATACTCCCTGGCGTTCGTGGCCGCCAACTCCACCAGCCTGCGCTTCTCGCCACGTTGCGGCGTCCGGATATTCACGGAGCGCCCCAGCTTCCCAGAGAGCCACTGCTCATACGCCTCCGCATCCTCGAGTTCGGCCTGCGCGAGGATCTCTGGTGGAATAGACGCGCTCTGCGAGTAGTACTCCTTGATGAAGGACGCAATGATCTCCGAATCATCACTTCCCTCTGCCTCACCGAGGATGAAGTGGTCATTCCCCACGAGCTTGCCATCGCGAATGAACATGACCTGCGCACATGCTCCCCAAGGGTCGCGCGCTAATGCGATCACGTCCTGGTCAGCACCGGAATCCGAAACCACTCGCTGCCTCTCCACGATCTTCTGCACAGCCTGTAGCTGGTCCCTGTACACCGCCGCCTGCTCATAATTCAAGGACTGAGCGGCGGCCTCCATTCGGTTCCTGAGGCTTGAGATCAGATCATTCTGCCGACCCTCGAGGAACAGAGTTACCTCGTTCACGACCTCCCAATAGTCATCGGCAGTCACCAACCCGGCGCAAGGCCCGAGGCACCGCTTGATGTGGTAGTTCAGGCATGGCCTCGGAGCTCGATCATTGGCGCCGATGACCTTCGAACACTGGCGAATCGGGAAAACCGTCTTGATGATCCTGAGGGTCTCACGAACTGCGTTCACATCGGTGAACGGACCGAAGTAGCGCGACCCGTCCCTGACCACTCGGCGCGTCATGAACACTCTGGGGAACGGGTCTGCAACCGTGACTCTGATGAATGGGTATGTCTTATCATCACGCAGCTTCACGTTGTAGTGAGGGCGACGCTCCTTGATGAGGTTGCACTCGAGGACCAGCGCCTCAAGCTCCGAACCTGTCACGATGTAGTCGATATCGGCGATGTTTTCGACCATCCTCGCCACTTTCGGGGAGTGGTTCTTGGATGATTGGAAATACTGCCTCACTCTGTTCCTCAGGTTCACCGCTTTGCCCACATAGATTACTTCCCCAGACGAATCCTTCATCAGATACACGCCCGGTGTGGTGGGCAAGCTCCCGAGGGTCTCATCCAACGACACTGCTGATCTCCTCCGGCCCATGTTCCCGCTCATGCAGGACGATGCCAGGCATTCTTCTCAGGAACTCACCTGTGTAGGACCCTGGAGTCGCCGCGATCTCCTCCGGAGTTCCCGTTGCTATCACCTGTCCGCCCCTGTCTCCACCCTCCGGACCCATATCGATGATGTAGTCTGCAGTCTTGATCACATCCATGTTGTGTTCGATCACCAGCACCGTGTCGCCGGCATCCACCAGCTTCTGCAGCACCTCGAGGAGCTTGTCTATGTCCGCGAAATGGAGCCCGGTGGTGGGTTCGTCGAGGATGTAGAGCGTTCGCCCATTGGTTCGGCGCGATAGCTCGGCAGCAAGCTTCACACGCTGTGCCTCTCCGCCTGAGAGGGTGGTGGCGGGCTGACCCAGCTGGATGTAGCCCAGGCCCACATCGTATAGAGTCTGCAGCTTGCGGCGTATGCTCGGTACGTTGCCGAAGAACTCCAGGGCCTCCTCCACCTGCATGGCCAGAACATCAGCGATGCTCTTTGACTTGTACTTGATCTCGAGTGTCTCGCGGTTGTAACGGGCGCCGTGGCATACCTCGCATGGCACGTACACATCTGGAAGGAAATGCATCTCGATCTTGACAATCCCGTCACCACGGCACGCCTCACACCGTCCGCCCTTCACGTTGATGCTGAACCGCCCGGGCTTGTACCCGCGGGCCTTGGCTTCAAGCGACTGGGAGAAAAGGTCTCTCACCATGTCGAACAGCCCAGTGTACGTCGCCGGGTTCGATCTGGGAGTCCTGCCTATTGGAGACTGGTCTATTCCAATTACCTTCTCGATGTTCTCAAGCCCGGTCATGCTGTCGTGCGCGCCTGGTTTCGCGTAGGCGTGGTGCAAATCGTGGGCAAGGCGCGCGTGGAGCGTCTGATTCACGAGGGTGCTCTTCCCCGAGCCTGAGACTCCGGTAACGCACACGAACAGACCCAGGGGGATGGACACGTCAACGTTCTTAAGATTGTGCTCTCTGGCGCCCTTGATCACAAGAGCCTTGCCATTTGGTTTGCGCCGGGCAGCAGGCGTCGCTATTCGCCTAGCTCCCGACAGAAACTGCCCAGTGATCGAGTTCGGGTCGTGAAGGATCTCCTCCACAGTCCCCTTCGCCACGATCTCGCCGCCGTGGGCGCCGGCTCCAGGCCCGATATCGATGATGTAGTCAGCGGACCTCATCATCTCCTCGTCGTGCTCAACCACGATCAGGGTGTTGCCCAGGTCTCGAAGGTCCTTGAGGGTATGGATGAGGCGCTCATTGTCGCGCTGATGAAGACCGATGGATGGTTCATCCAAGATGTACAGCACCCCGACCAGGCTCGATCCGATCTGCGTGGCCAGCCGTATGCGCTGCGCCTCTCCGCCGGCCAGAGTCCCCGACTCCCTGTCGAGCGTGAGGTAGTCAAGTCCGACGTTCGCAAGAAAGCCCAGCCTCTCCCTGATCTCCTTCAGAATCTGCTTGGCGATGAAGGTCTCTCTCTCAGTGAGAGAGATTCCGCGGAAGAAATCCAGGGCCACGATTGTGGACATCCGCGTGACATCCGCGATCGACTTCCCAGCCACTGTCACAGCCAGAGCCTCCGGCTTGAGCCTCTTGCCTCCGCACGCCGGACATGGCCGGGAACTCATGAACTTCTCCAGATCCTCCCTGATGTGCTCAGACGTGGTTTCCCGATACCGGCGTTCAAGGTTTCGGACTACTCCCTCGAACCTGGATTCCCACGACTGCTCCCGCCCCTTGGAATCGTGGTATGTGAACTTGAACCTCTCCTGCCCGCACCCATGTTTGAGCATCTCCATGGCGGATTCGGGCATGTCACGAAGAGGGGCTGTGACGTCGACTCCCTTCACACCCGCGACCTCATAGATCCTCCCCAGGTAGAAGTCGGACACCACTCCATTCCGGCTGTACGGACGGATAGCGCCCTCGTTGATCGAGAGATCCATGTCGAAGATGAGCTCAGGATCGAATTCTATCTTCACTCCCAGCCCTGAGCAGACAGGGCAGGCGCCGTAAGGGCTATTGAAGGAGAACAGCCTTGGCTCGAGCTCCCCGAAGCTCAGGCCACATTCCGGGCAGGCCAGCTTCTCGGAGAATATCATCTCTCCGCTATCGAGCATGTCCACAACGACTACGCCATCGCCGAGCTTCAGCGCGGTCTCGAGGGAGTCTGCAAGCCTCCGCTCGATTCCGGGTTTCACCACGAGCCTGTCGACGACTGCCTCGATCTTGTGGATCTTGTATCTCTCGAGGACGATATCCTCGGTAAGTTCATGTACAACTCCATTGGTCCGAACCCGTGCAAACCCCTCGCGGCGCAGATCGTCAAGAACCTTCTTGTGTTCGCCCTTCTTCCCGCGGATCACAGGCCCAAGCACCTGGATGCGGGCGCCCTCCGGCAGCGCCATGACCTTGTCGACTATCTGCTCAACTGCCTGCTGCGCGATCTCTCTTCCGCATTTCGGGCAGTGGGGAATGCCGATCCTCGCATAGAGGAGCCTCATGTAGTCGTATATCTCCGTGACCGTCGCCACGGTTGAGCGAGGATTCTTACTCGCCGCCTTCTGGTCGATGGAAATCGCAGGAGACAGACCCTCGATGTAGTCCACATCCGGCTTGTTCATCTGCCCGAGGAACTGGCGAGCATAGGCCGAAAGCGATTCGACGTAGCGGCGCTGACCCTCCGCGTATATGGTGTCGAAAGCAAGCGACGACTTGCCCGAGCCAGACAGCCCGGTGATGACCACTAGCTGGTCACGGGGAATGTCGATGCTGATATTCTTCAGGTTGTGTTCACGCGCTCCGCGGATGACAATACTGTTCTTGCTCATAAACTGGCGAACCTCCGTCTGAGATCCCTGATGTTATCCCGAATTCCCGCTGCTCGTTCGAACTCAAGAAGAGCCGCGGCCTTCTTCATCTGCTCCTCAAGGTACTTGATATGCCTCACAAGCTCCCGTTCGTCCATGGATTCCACATCAAGAGCGGCCTCCTTGTCCGAATCCGCGATAGCTTTCCCAGCCGCAGCCGGAACTTGGGCTCCGCTACCGTGGACGCCTGCGCGCCTGCCTGTGGATGCCTCGCTTCCGGCAGCTGCTTTCCCGACGCCGTCCCCACCCTCTCCGAACTGCCGGATGGCGGTCTTCACCGACGCAGGGGTGATTCCATGCTCCTCATTGAAACTTGACTGGATCACGCGTCGCCGTTCGGTTTCGCTGATCGCTTGCTTCATCGAGTCGGTGATCCTGTCTGCGTACATTATCACGCGCCCATCCACATTTCGTGCGGCTCGGCCGATTGTCTGAACAAGAGATGTGGCTGAGCGCAGGTAGCCCTCTTTGTCGGCGTCAAGGATGGCCACGAGCCCTACCTCCGGAAGATCCAGCCCCTCGCGAAGTAGGTTGATCCCCACGAGAACGTCAAACTCACCGAGCCTCAGGTCGCGCAGGATCTCGACCCTCTCCATCGTGTCGATCTCGGAGTGAAGGTACCTGACCCTGACGTCCAGCTCGCGCAGGTAGTCGGTAAGATCCTCAGCCATCTTCTTCGTAAGCGTCGTTACGAGCACGCGGTAGCCGCTCTCAACAGTGGTGCGTATCTGGCCGAGAAGGTCATCCACCTGCCCCCTGACTGGCTTGACTGTTAGCTCCGGATCGATCAACCCAGTCGGGCGGATTATCTGCTCCACCACCTGGGAAGAGTGAGTTCTCTCATACTCAGCTGGAGTGGCGGACACATATATGACCTGGTTGACTCTTCGCTCGAACTCATCGAACCGAAGGGGTCGGTTGTCGAAGGCAGACGGCAGCCGGAATCCATAGCCCACAAGGCTTTCCTTTCGAGACCTATCCCCAAAGTACATGCCTCGAATCTGAGGCACAGTCACATGTGACTCGTCGATGAACATGAGATAGTCGTCTGGGAAATAGTCGAGGAGTGTGGCCGGCGCATCCCCCGAATCCCTCCCGGCCAGGTGCCTGGAGTAGTTCTCCACCCCTGAGCAGTACCCAACCTCCTGGAGCATCTCAAGGTCAAACCGTGTTCGCTGCTCAAGCCTCTGAGCCTCCAGCAGTTTTCCCCCGGCCTTGAGCTCAGACAGCCGTGCATCCAGTTCTTGTTCGATGGCGCTAATGGCTGCTTTCATTCTCTCAGGGCTCGTAACATAGTGAGTAGCAGGGTAGATGAACGCTGAATCCCTGGCGCCGAGGATCTCGCCGGTCAGGGTGTCGACATCAGTGATGCGGTCGATCTCGTCTCCAAAGAATTCGACTCTGATTCCACTGTCGCCGCCAGCGGGGATGATCTCGACCACATCGCCACGCACCCTGAATGTGCCGCGGGTTATACCGATGTCGTTGCGGCTGTACTGAATAGCGACCAGCCTACGGAGGAGATGATCTCTATCGGCGCCCTGCCCCCGTTTCACCACGACCGCCTGTTTCAGGTACTCCTCAGGCATCCCCAGGCCGTATATGCACGAGACGCTAGCTACAATCACCACATCGCGCCTCTCCACCAGAGCGGAGGTTGCAGCATGGCGCATCCTATCGATCTCATCATTGATCTGGGCATCTTTTTCGATGTATGTGTCGCTCTGAGGTATGTATGCCTCAGGCTGGTAGTAGTCGTAATAGCTTACGAAATAGTGCACCGCATTCCGCGGGAAGAATTCACGAAACTCCGAGGCGAGCTGCGCCGCCAAAGTCTTGTTGTGGGCGATCACCAGCGTCGGCCTGCCCAGCTGCTGAATCAGATTGGCCATCGTGAAGGTCTTGCCACTGCCCGTGACCCCAAGCAGCACCTGGCCGCGCATGCCAGCCTCCACCCCCGCCATGAGTTTGCTGATTGCCTTGGGCTGATCCCCAGCTGGGGCGTAGTTCGACTTGAGTTTGAACTCGCGCACAACAACACCTCCGTCCGCCTGTGCAAGCTACATTATACCATGGGCGGCTGACTTGCAAGCGCAAATACGAACATGTATTCTCCCGAACAAGTATTCGACCCGGCTGCTAGTTTTCCTGCCGAGTATTCCCGTGATTCCGTATTGTGCATGCCTTCGATGCACTCCAGCTGCCGTCGGTTCCATGCTGCCTTCCCGGAGATGCGAGCCACGCTGCCCCTCTCGATGACTTGGCCTACTGAGTGGGCCGTAACTGTCCGCCGCCCGGGTTCGAGTTCGCTGGAAACAACGCCACTAGTCCCCTCACATTCGCAGGGGGTGAATGCGGCGCCTGGGAGATGCGTACAAGGCGGGAGAGTGCAATGAATCGAGACAGACTGCCGTCATGCCGCGAGGCCTGATTGAAGCCCTCCGAACGTGCGCCTCGGCAGGATCGGCGGCGAGGAGCTTCCCCGATTGGACGTATGGCATAATGTGGCACAGGTGAATCAGAGCTAGACGCGGCTTTGGAGATAGCCCATTCGCGTCACGAGTTCCGCGTGAACCCCTACTGCGGGAGTCGGAGTGTCAATGTGGACGAAATGTACATTAACCCACGGTCAATGTCGAATTGAGTTGCATTGATCGCGCGACAGTTCCGGTTTGATCGACACTGAGCCCCTTGAATCCCGAGTGTGAAGAAAAGCGCCGAACGGGTCCGCTCGCCTCCTTCAGTCTGCGATCACCATATCAGATGCATCTGTGATCGATGTGATGAAAGCGAATGCGCTCCACGCTCATTACTGCATGGTACTGTGCACCTATGCCATTGTCTATGGTTACAGACGCTACACGGTCGCCGGAGACGACTTCAATGCCAGCCTGTAGTCACCGAGAGCTCGCGGGGACCCGTAAAGGCGCAAAGGCTGCTTCTTTCCGACCGAAATCCGGGATCATGCGAACCCCCCACCCCTTCGATGAAACACCCAGCGAGTGCATTCCCTGCGCCCCTTCCGGTTCTTGGGAGCCCGTTTCTCGTGCTGATTCCTGTTGCCGTTCTGTGGCAAGCAATACCATGTCGTCAGAGGAAGCTTGGAGGTCGCTGCCGAATCCGTCGACAGTGTCGGTCGGGGACTCGGCCGCTCCTCGTCAAGCAACGCCAGCGCGCAGCCGTGGAGTGTGGGGGATTCACGATGGATTGCCGTCGCTTCCCCCTGGCGACGAGCCTGAAGCCTCTATTCTGATCAACCCCAGTCTGCCTGGAGGAGGAAGCCGACCGGGAGAGCCCGATGGAACAGGAGATCCCGTAAGTCCGAAGGCTTTGGGCGATCCGCCCCCTCCGGAACCGGTGAGAACGGCGACGCGCTACATAGTCGCGCACGGCAAGCACCTGGCCAAGGTAGTGCAGGAAGGCGACAGCCCTGCCCAGACCTACTTTCTCCACACCGACATGCTGGGGTCCATAAGGGTGGTCACCGACTCCGCGGGCCAGGTCGTCGCTAGGTTCGATTACGAGCCGTTCGGGCTGGTCATCGAAGAGTCAGGCCCTGCAACCTCTGGGGCGGAGAGGTACGCCGGAAAGCCTCTCGATGCCGCGCTTGAGCTCACGTTCCGCATGTAACATATGGCAAGCAGGCATCTGGGGAATGACCAGCTAAAGGCTTATTTGCTCGCTAGCCGGATCGGCAACGCACACCAGTTTCGTCAGATTGTCGGTGAGTTGACTTACCAGTTGCTCGATCACTTGCCCGTTCCAGACCTTGTCCGACTGATTCAGGCCGTAAAGGAATCAATTTCCATTCGCAGGCCTGCTAATCGGCTGAAAAAACCTTCAACCCCTTGAACCCCGGAGTGTGGAGGTCAATGTCGATGAAACCAGCATTGAAACGTCGATCATGTCGATGAAACCAGCATTGAGACCCTCCAAACGCGCGAGAGGGCGAGATTGGCGACACTGCGCGCGAGAGGGCGGGATCATGGCATAATGTGGCGCGGCTGACTTGCAGCTAGACGTGTTTTCGGAAATCGCCCGCGCGCGCTATGGAACCTGCGCGAACCTCGACCGCGGGAGTCGGACCGTCAATGTCGACCAAATGGACACTGACCCGATGGTCAATGTCCATTTGAGTCGCATTGATCGCGCGACAGTGCTGGTTTGGCCGACACTGACAGCCTGCGGGACCAGAATCTTGAGAACCACGG